>JAVBYA010000496.1 GCA_030824295.1 Bacteroidota bacterium | reverse complement strand
CGTCCGCCGGGACCGAATATTGAATGGTCGTGGAAGGATTGAACGGATTCGGGAAGTTCTGCCCAAGCGAGAATTGAAGCGGCACTTCCGGTCCGCACACGATCACCTTCACGACATTGCCGAACTGCACACCGTTGACAACGCAACCGGTGAGGATGTTCGAATAGTTCGGCCACGGTGGAGGCGGATCGCCGTAAAAGTGTTTCGCGGTCAGACCGAAGCCTTCCGTCAGTTCGAACTCATTCGTGGTGAGCGCCCCAAACCGGTAGCGTATCCGTCTTGCCTTCTTGCCGAAGACCGTGATGCTGTCGATGGCAGTGATCTTGACCTGCTCGTTGAAAACAGTAAGGACCGTATCCCCCACCGCTCCTGTCAGCGAAAAGTACCGGGTCTCCACGTTCTGATGATGGCCATAATAATAGACATACGCCGAATCGGTCCGCACATAGATACCGCCTGCCTGGTCGGACCGGTCGAGAACGGCATAGGTGCGTCCGTTCGGCATGAGCGTATCCTTCACCACCCGTACCGGAACGGAGGAAGAATCATAATACCACCGGTTGCCGGCCGCCAGCGGATAGTACGGTGCTGAGGTTTGCGCAAGGATGCATTGTATCGCTGCGAACGTAAGGATGATAACGGTACGCATTGTACCTCCACGGATCATTCGGTCCAGGAAAGATCGACGACCATTTCCGGCTGGCCATTGCCGTTCAGGAATCGGATCTCTTCGACCCCGTCCAGTTCCGCTGAATCGAATTCCAGCGTGCGGTCCTGCAATTGCGAAACGGATGACATGTTCACATCCAATCGGTCCGGTGTCAGTTTATAGGCGGAGCCGGTGATGAAGTCCACACCGCAGCCGATCAATCCGCCGAAGATGATGTTCCCCAGCAGCCAGCCGGAGACCTTTTTGGTGATGCGCACGTTCACATCGCTGTATCCTTCTTTTTTGAGCGTGATCAGATGATGCTCCTTCCGGCTGAGCGTGAGCCGGGTCGGCGAGAGACCGCTCCGCATCCCGTCCACCCATACTTCGGCATCGGCGGGATTGGTGACAACGTTCATCGTCTGTGATGAGCCGTGGATGATGGTGGCGCATCCGGTGGAGAGACGGATGACAAGGAACAGAAGCAGTGCGCGGGTGAGGAAAGGTTTCATATAGTGCGGCCCTCGATAGTGTGGTTGATAAATTAGATGATGCAGTGTACCTGCTTCATCTTAGTTGTTATATGTTATGACAGACTGTTCCAGCAGATACGACTGGAGAAAATATGACGCTGTGCCGATGACGATAGTGACTGCACCGGAAGCGAGCGATGCGGTCGGCGATTCTGCCGGACCTCTGTAGCGCGGCAGATCGTACGCGATGCATCCCGCCGTTACAACGACCGCCGTGTACTTGAGATAGTTCAGATATTCATACTGATGGAGGTACGAGCGGCTGGTCTCATTGTCCTGCACCGCGTTGTAGACATTATCATAATTGATCGGCAGGACCTGCGCATCATCCTTGGAGAAGTACTTCGACACGCCGAACGGATTGGGCTGCGGACTCACCTCTTCCAGCAGATCGTTCTCGATCCTGCGGTACAGACTGATGCGGCCGTCACTCTCCTTCTGGGTGACGACCGAACGGTCAAAGATACGGTAGTAGCGTCCTTTGGTGTTCTGGAAGGAATGGACATGCAGAACAGGGACCCTTCTGCCCCCTCCCAGCCGGAGCGTCCATCCGCCGATCGGGGAGAGACTGTCCAGCACCGCTTCTTCGGCGAGCATCGTGCCGTCATTGAAGAGAATGAAGGGATGCTTTTCCTGCGGCTGTGCCGAAAGGGAGGCAAAATGCAGACCAGCAACAATGATCAACAAAGAGAAGGTGCGGAGGCGGAGCAGACTTTTCATTGAACGATGATCCCAGCAGTGAGACCGTACTGCATGCGGTCCGTATAATTGGAATAATACTTCACTGCCGTTTCGACGGCGATTCCTTCCACCAACGAGTACCGCAATCCCAGTCCGGCTGAATGGACAAGATAGACCGATTCGCTGAATCGTAAAGTATATCGTGTGGTCATACCAGAATTACTCATCCACGTAGCACGGATGTTGCCGATGGCTCCCATAGTGGCGCCGACGCCGGTCGAGAGCAGCAGTTCGAGCGGACCGGAGAGCGGCTCGCTATAGACTCCTTCGATCATCAGCCGTACGACCGATGACGCATCACCG
Organism: Bacteroidota bacterium; assembly: GCA_030824295.1. Taxonomy (GTDB): domain Bacteria; phylum Bacteroidota; class Ignavibacteria; order UBA10030; family UBA8401; genus UBA8401. The sequence continues at coordinate 1,399 of JAVBYA010000496.1, read as the reverse complement.
TCCGCTGCGACCAAAGTATATGCTGCCGGGTCTGCCAATCCCACACTCATCGCTTCGCGGGGTGGTCGTTGTTCGCCGTAGGACTTGTACGGGAGGTATGCATAGCCCAACGTTGCGCGGAAATCGACAGCCGGAAGGATGCGCTTCTCCAGTCCAACCGTCACAGTGGCACCGTTCGACCAATAATGAGCAAGCGGCGACTCCGTCCCGGAGGTGCTGTAGGCGGAGGAAAACACCGTCCCGCCGGAGATGGAATACTTGATCTGCGCCGTGAGCAGAGCGGGAAGCAGTGCGATGAAGAGAAGTCGTTTCATTGGGTCCTCTTAGTTCTGTTACACTGAACGTCTTTCGTCAGTTATTGCAGCACGGCTCCGACCATAAAAGAGAACTGCATCCGGTCCGTATAGTTGGTATAGTACTTCACCGCCGATTCGACGGCGATCCCTTCCGCCAACGAGTAACGCAATCCCGCCCCGGCTGAATGGACGGGGTACGTATATTGTTTGAAGGCCATTGTGTAGCTGAAAATATTGTTCATTCCAGAATCCCATGTCGCACGGATATTGCCGACCTTTTCGCGGGTAACACCGAAGCCGGTCATCAGCAGCAGGTCGAGTGAACCGGTCAGCGTTTCATCATACCGTCCTTCCATCATCACCCGGAAGACCGAAGAGGCATCGCCCTCCGCACTGACCAACGAATAGTTGGGCACATACAGGAATACATACGGCGGCGAAACGGCAGGGACCGTCTCATCGTACGAGTGGAAGCTGAAGTATGCATACTCCACCGATGCGCGGGCTGTTACGGAAGGAACAATGGACTTCTCAAGACCGGCCGATAAGGAGATCCCGTTCGAGAAATAGTGAGCAAGCGGCGATTCCGTCCCGGAGGTGCTGTAGGCGGAGGAAACCATCGTCCCGCCGGAGACGGAATATTTGATCTGCGCCGTGAGCAGCGCAGGGAGCAGTGCGAAGAAGAGAAATCGTTTCATGGGATCCTCTTAGTTCTGTTGAACAGCGAACGATGTTGCGGTGGCGCGGTAGACCGCTTCCTGGTATTGATGCTCGCAATCATTCCAGACGATATTGCCGACGATGACCATCAAAGCCAGGAGCGGCAGGACGGAGACAAGGACGATCAGACTGATGGTCACCTTTAAAGAGAGCAGCAGAAGCAGAATGGTGGATGCTCCCCCGCCTCGGAGGAGAACATAGTCCCACAGAACGAAGCGGGCCCGGCCGAGCGAGCGTGTCTCCTCCCATTGTTTCATTCGGAGCCGCTGGAATGCCATTTCGGCGGAGTAGATATATGCCATGGCAATCACCGCAAGCAGATAGAAACGAAGCTCCGGCCAGGATTCTCCGTTCTGCCAGGAATAGATCGCAGCGAAGACCAT
>JAVBYA010000167.1 GCA_030824295.1 Bacteroidota bacterium | reverse complement strand
CCGGTGTTCGGTCCGGAACAAAGAAAGTGAAGTGAAGAATGTCCACAGCAGATTTTTCCAACGGCCCCGCTTGTCCCATTCCGATCGCGAACTATCCGAACGTCCTGATGGCGCACGGCGGCGGGGGAAAGCTCTCCCACCAGCTCATCGGAATGATGATCGCGGAGCATTTCGATAACCCGGCGCTCCGTCAGCTGCACGACGGTGCGGTGATCACTGCCGGTCAGACGCAGCTGGCATTCTCCACCGATTCGTATGTGATCAGTCCCATCTTCTTTCCCGGCGGCAACATCGGCGAACTCTCCGTGTACGGCACCGTGAACGATCTCACGATGTGCGGCTCCGTTCCGAAGTTCATCTCGGCCGGCTTCATCATCGAAGAGGGATTGCCGATGGAGCAGCTCTGGCGCATCGTGCAGGCGATGAAAGCAGCAGCGGACCGCGCCGGTGTGCAGATCGTTACCGGTGATACCAAGGTCGTGGACCGGGGGAAAGGGGACGGCATCTTCATCAATACGGCCGGTATCGGCATCATCCCTTCCGGACGCGCTATTTCTCCTTCCGGCGCTCAGCCGGGGGACAGGATCATCGTCAGCGGTGAGATCGCCCAGCACGGCATCGCCATCATGTCGGTCCGTGAAGGACTAGAGTTCGAGACGACCATCCTCAGCGACTGCGCTCCGCTCAATGGATTGGTCGAAGCGATGTATGCAGCATCACCGGAGCTCCATGTGATGCGCGACCCCACGCGCGGCGGTGTGGCCAGTGCGCTCAACGAGATCGCAGAGAGTTCGCAATGCGGTATCCGCATCGTTGAACAGGATATTCCCATCAACGCGGAGGTCCGCGGTGCATGTGAACTGCTCGGTTTCGACCCGCTCTACGTAGCGAACGAAGGGAAATTGCTGGCGTTCGTTCCTGCGAAGGATGCCGATGCCGTTCTCGCTGCCATGCGAGTCCATCCGCTGGGTAAGGACGCCGCCATCATCGGCGAGGTCATTACCGACCATCCCGGAACGGTGGTCATGAAGACGAGCATCGGCAGTTCCCGCGTTGTCGATATGCTCTCCGGCGAGCAATTACCCCGCATCTGCTGAGCACCGCTCGTTTCAGAATCCCGCCTTCACCGCACTGTAGCTGTTGGATCAGTGTTCCTATCAGCGCTTCAATACGCTAATTGTGAAAAAGCACATCATTTCGGACAAATGAATCCATTTCTCTGCTGAAATTCTTTGCAGTGACGAAATGACGGTTCTTTTTAAATGATGACACAGTTTTTTCCACTTTCCCAATCTTGAAATCGGACCTGCATAGTTCGCGCTAAAACAAGGGATTTTGTTCGCCAAATCGGTGGCATATCGTTTGAACCAGTAATGCCAACTTGTAGTTTTTTCACGCTGATCCGTACACGTACAGCCAAAAGTAAGGAGTTGGTATCATGGCAGAAAGCACATCTCCCGCACCGTTCCAATCCCCGGAATCCGACGAACGTCCTTTCTCCACGATGGACCGCCGGACATTCAGCAAGCTGATCCTTCAAGTCGCTGCGTCGGTTGGTATCTCCGCAACCGTCGGCACGCAGATCGTTGAAGCGCTGGAAAAAGGATTGCGTCCTTCCATCATTTGGCTCCACTTCCAGGAATGCACAGGCTGCACGGAGTCCCTGCTCCGCACTTCGCACCCGGATATCGCTGAACTCATCATGGAACACATCTCGCTGGATTATCACGAGACCCTGATGGCGGCTGCAGGACATCAGGCGGAAAAAACACTGCGTGATGCCATGAAGAAGAATGCCGGCAAGTACATCTGTGTGGTTGAAGGTTCCATCCCCGTGAAGGACAACGGCGTCTATATGAAGATCGCCGGGAAGACCGGCATCGATATGCTGAAAGAAGTCACCGCCAATGCCGCTCTGACCGTTGCCATCGGTTCCTGCGCATCGTGGGGCGGACTTCCTTCCGCTGAACCGAATCCGACCGGTGCCCAGGGTGTCGGTCAGACGCTGCTCGGTTCCAAAGTCGTCAATATTCCCGGCTGCCCGGCCAATCCGTATATCATCCTCGGTATCGTGCTGCAGTTCGCGACCATGGGAACGCTTCCCGAACTGGACCAGCAGGGACGTCCGAAGGTCGCTTATGGACGTACCATCCACGATCATTGCCCGCGCCGCGCGCATTTCGATGCCGGCCGCTTTGCGAATAAATTCGGGGACGAAGGACATCGTCTCGGTTACTGCCTCTATAAATTAGGCTGCAAAGGACCCTCCACACACGCCAGCTGCTCCACGCAGCATTTCTGCGAAGTGGTCGATGCGTGGCCGATCGGTCTCGGCGCACCGTGCTTCGGCTGTACGGAGAAGGACATTGCGTTCCGCGTTCCGATGTTCGCCACCACCAATATCGCCCGCCCGACGCCTCCCGATACCTATCCGGAGATCGAAGCGGAACAGGGTCTCGTCACGCCGATCGCGACCGGCATCGCCGGACTCGTCGCGGGCGGCCTGCTCGGATCCAGTGTGCTTGCGGCAAAGATGATCCGCGAGAAACTCTCCATCAATCAAACCGTCCCGCCGGAGGCCGCCGGAACGGAAGAAGCCGATAAGGGAGGGAAGAACGATGCCCATTAGTCGACGGAATGCCATCGGTGCGATGATCACCGGCACGGCGGTCGTTGCCGGCGTTCAAAAAGCTCCGGCTGCCAGTCATGCAAAACTCTCCAACAAAGAGATGGTCGCGATGCTGTATGATACGACCCTCTGTATCGGCTGCAAAGCGTGTGTCTCTGCGTGTGCAGAAGTGAACGGTCTCGTTCCGGATACCGGCGCATCGGATGGACTCTATCAGATGCCGAAGTATCTGAATGACAAGACGAAGAACATCATCAAGTTGTACGAGGATGAGAAGACCGGTCTCCGCACGTTCGTGAAAGCGCAGTGCATGCACTGTATCGATCCCGCCTGCGTCGCTGCCTGCCCGATGGCCGCACTCACCAAGAATTCCAAGAACGGTATCGTGGAGTGGGACGGCACCACCTGTCTCGGCTGCCGCTACTGCCAGATCGCTTGCCCGTACAACATCCCGAAGTTCGAATGGACCGAGGTGAATCCGAAGATCGTGAAGTGTCAGTTCTGCGATCACCGCACCGACGGGAAAGGACCCGCGTGTTGCGACGTCTGTCCCCGTGAAGCGGTCATCTACGGCACCCGCGAAGAGCTCCTCCGTATCGCCCGCAAACGCATCGCCGACAATCCCGGCAAGTATTATGAGGATAAGATCTACGGTGAGTACGAAGGGGGCGGAACACAGGTGCTGTACCTTTCGCATATCGAACCGAAACTGCTCGGTCATCTCGTACCGCTGGACCATCGCTCCATTCCGGAACAGGTCGAAAGCGTCCAGAACACACTCTATATGGGATTCCTCAGCCCCGTCATCGTCTATGCCGCTCTCACGTCCTATATGAAGAAGCAGTGGCATAAGCATGAAGAGGAAGCAAAACATGTCGAGGAAAAAACCGGATTAAAGGAGCAACTCTAATGGAAGTCACCTGGGAACGCTCTCTGCGAGTGGACGAACCGTTATGGACGAAGCCATTCTACATGCTTGCCGCGCTGACCGTTGCGGCGTTGCTGC
>JAVBYA010000493.1 GCA_030824295.1 Bacteroidota bacterium | reverse complement strand
GCATCCATAAGCTGTGAAAAGGTGGTGGCATCTACCGTCAGACTCCGTTCGGAGCAGAGCAGTTGGGTCAGGTCGAGCGGGAAGCCGAAGGTATCGTACAACTTGAACGCCGCCTCGCCCGGGAAGACCTTGGACTGCTTCAGTTCGGAGACGGTCTGTTCGAAGATCTCCAGTCCGCGGTCGAGCGTCTGATTGAAACTCTCTTCTTCACTCTTGATGACCCGTTCGATATGCGCCTGATGTTCTTTGATCTCCGGGAACACATCGCTCATCGTATCGACGAGCGTCTGCACCAATTTGTACATGAACGGTTCACGCAATTCCAACTTTCGTCCCCACCGCGACGCGCGGCGGAGGATGCGGCGCAGAACGTATCCGCGTCCTTCGTTGGAAGGACTGGCACCATCCCCGATGGCGAACGTGAGCGCCCGGATATGGTCCGCGATAACGCGCATCGCCACATCGGTATCGGAGTGACTTGCTTTGTATTCCACGGACGAGATCTTCGCCACCTGGTCGATGATGGGGGTGAAGACATCCGAATCATAATTGGATGGGAATCTCTTGAAATTGCTCTTCATCGATTCCATCACCGCGCAGACACGCTCGAATCCCATACCGGTGTCGACATGCTTCGCGGGAAGTTCCGTCAGTGAACCATCCGTATTGCGGTTGTATTGGATGAAGACAAGGTTCCAGATCTCGATCAGTTCCGGAGAGCCGGCGTTCACCATCGCATCCGGCGCATCGCCGCGCTGGGTGAGGTCGATATGGATCTCGGAGCAGGGACCGCACGGACCGGTATCGCCCATCTCCCAGAAATTCTCCTTCTCGCCGAACTTCAGGATGCGGGAGGGATCGATGTACTTCTCCCAGATCTTCGCCGCTTCATCATCGGTCTTATAGACGGTGATCCAGAGACGCTCCTTCGGCATCTTCCACCGTTCGGTGAGCAGTTCCCATGCCCAGGCGATCGCTTCTTCCTTATAATAGTCACCGAACGACCAGTTGCCGAGCATCTCGAAGAGGGTGTGGTGGTAGGTATCGCGACCGACCTCTTCCAGGTCGTTGTGCTTCCCGCTCACGCGGATACATTTCTGCGTGTCCGCTGCACGCGTGTAATCGCGCTTGCCGGTACCGAGGAAGATCTCCTTGAACTGATTCATGCCGGCATTGGTGAACAGCAGCGTCGGATCACCGTGAGGGATGACGGGGGCGCTGTGGACGATGGTATGCTGTTTGGATTTGAAGAAATCCAGAAATGATTGTCGAATTTCGCGTGAGGTCATAATAAAAAAGCAATATTAGCCACAAAGGGCAGAGAGAATAAAAAAGGTCAGAGTTCGACCTGGGTCATTAATTCAATTTCTTCCAGAATGCTGGTCACCTGCAGACATTTCACCAATTCACCTGTAAAGACGCACGATTTGCCGGCGTTGTGCACTTCCCACGTCATCGCCTCTGCCGTCGGAAAGTCGCACCCCGTTGCTTTGATGATCTGATTGATCACTTCATCAAAGGTATGGACTTCGTCGTTGAAGAGGATCGCTTTCGCCGGGTGCTGGACCTTTACCTCGTCCAGGACCTCTTCGTCCGTTTGTGTATGTGTTGATGACATGGTTATTGATAATTAAGCTTCAAAATACGTAAAAATGGGAGGATGAGCAAGAAACGGAAGAAGGAGAAGGACGTTGGCTATTCATTGCAAAATGCTGAAATTCGACATACTTTAGAGTCAATTCATCCCATAACGTTCCTTCAACGAACATGGTGCACACGCGGGTTCCGATGTCATTTCATGGTTACTTCTTCCGAATCGTTCACGCGTCACTGTTCCTTATCCTCAGCCTTTCACCAGCGATAGTTTTAGGTCAGTCACTGTCCGTCATCGGTGCTGATGTTTCATACCTCGATCTGATCGAGAAAAAAGGGGGGATCTTCAGAAAAGAAGGAGTGCCGAAGGATGCGTTGACGATCCTGAAGGAGCTCGGTTTCACCCATATTCGGCTCCGATTGTGGCACTCGCCCGCAGGAGAAATCAATGGACTGAATAGTACGATAGCTGTTGCACGGCGCGCAAAGGCTCTCGGATTGCAATGTCTTTTGGACATCCACTATTCCGATACTTGGGCAGATCCCGGAAATCAGTCCAAGCCGGCAGTGTGGAACGGGCTTTCTTTTTTAGCCTTGCAGGAAAGTGTTTATCATTACACCGTTTCAGTCTTGGAGAGGATGAAGCGCGATTCGGTATTTCCGGCTATGGTCCAGATCGGCAACGAAACGATCTGCGGCATGTTGTGGGATGAAGGGAATGTATGCGGCGGCAACAACACAGCGCTGCACTGGTATCAATATGGTGCATTGGTGAAGGAAGGGATCCGTGCAGTGCGGGAGACGGAGCCCGACAGTGGGAGAACATCGATCGTATTGCATGTCGACCGGGGCGGAGATAGTACGGCGTGCCGTTGGTTCTTCGATAACGTTTCAGCGCAGCAGATTCCGTTCGATATCATCGGTCTCACGTACTACCCGTGGTGGCAGGGGACGCTTTCGGCATTGGATGCCAACATCCGTTCGCGCACGGCCCGATATGACAAAGATGTTCTGGTCGTTGAGACAGCGTACCCCTGGACCATGCAATGGAACGATGATGTGAACAATATTGTCGGACAGGAGGATCAACTGCTGGCAGGTTACCCGGCAACAATCGCAGGACAGCGAAAATTTCTACGCGATCTATCGGATATCCTTCTCGAGGTCCCCGATCATCGTGTCCCGGGGTTCTTTTACTGGGCTCCCGAGAATATCTCCGTCCAAGGCTTAGGTTCTGTCTGGGAGAATGTCACACTCTTTGATTTTTCCGGGAATAGTCATGCGAACTCCGGCATTTTCACACATACAGACCAATCGTTCGGGCCTCGTTCCAGCCTGAGCGGCGAGAACATTCAATTGAGGAGTCACCCCAATCCGTTCAACGCCGGCACAGTCATATCCTTTACGTTGACAAGAGGCGGATTCGCCCGGCTTTCCTTGTTCGATATCAGCGGAAGGGAGATATTGATCGTTGCAGAAGGAGAATTTGCTCGCGGCGAGCACCGCAGGGCGATCACGTCAACGACTCTTGCCTCTGGTGTATATTGGGGTGTGCTGAAAACTCCTTTTTCCAGTGGTGTGACGAAGATCCTTCTCCTTCGGTGAGCCTGTTTGACATTGATGTGCCGACACTAAGTTTTCCTTTCTTGCAGACAACGGGAACTCTGCTTATATTTAACCAAAATTCGTACGTATTTTCCATCAATCAGAAAGAATGCATCGATGATCTTCGACATTGAAATGATCAAAAAAGTGTATGCCGGATACGGCGCCAAAGTAACGACAGGCCGTCAGCTGGTCGGCCGTCCGTTGACTCTGACCGAAAAGATCCTGTATGCCCATTACTTCGAGACGCCGACCAAGGCGGCTGAGAGGGGCAAGAGCTACATCGATTTTGCACCGGACCGTGTGGCGATGCAGGATGCCACGGCGCAGATGGCGCTGCTGCAGTTCATGTCCGCAGGACGTGCGACCGTTGCCGTTCCGTCCACCGTCCATTGCGACCATTTGATCCAGGCGGAGGTCGGTTCAGCCACGGACCTGCAGAAA
>JAVBYA010000025.1 GCA_030824295.1 Bacteroidota bacterium | reverse complement strand
ACGAAATAGACCTTCAGCTTGTCCCCGCGTTTCACACTTTCTGTTTCCAGAAAGCGGAGCCACGACCGGATCTCGGTCCAGTCCGGATGATTGCCGACAAAATAAAGCGCGCCGTGGAACCGGCCGTATTTACAGACCGGACAGGCCCGCGACCCTTTGTCCTCGCCCCACGCGTGATGCGGCGTGAAGGAATAGACCTCCTCGCCGATGCTCCTTCCGGAGCGGCGCCGTTCGCTGCGCGAAGGATGATCTGGGATGTTAAGTCCGAGGATGATGTTCCGCTCGCCGATGCGGAGTCCGTTCCTGTTCACCAGACGGACGATCCCGCTGCCGGCGCGGTTCTCGCGGCTGAGTCTCTTCCGCGTGGTCATCAGCCGGTCGTCGTCGAACACAACGTCATCGATGTAATAAAGAAGTTTCTCTCCCGGTTCGCTCACGGTCAGATGGATGTGTGCCGGTTCATCTCTGCCGGGATAGGCACCCGGACGGACGGTGTAGATCTTGTACACGCCGTTCCGGTCGCTCTTCGCCCAGCCGCGGATGTGACCGTGAGAATGTCCCTGCGCATTCGGCGGCATGTTGCGGGGATGACCTTGCTGCTGCGGATAGATGCCGCCGGTGTTGGTCTGATAGTAATAGATGATCGTTCCCGGAACAGGTGTGATACCGTCCGATGCATAGACCGTACCGGTGATGAGCAGGCGGTCGCCGTTCGCGCTCCAGAGCGGACTGGTATCCTGTGCGGCGATGTTTGCCGGTCTGCCGAGCAGGTGGGGCGGTGTCTCTCCGGCGGGCTGGCCGTAACAGCTTATCAAGATTCCGGATATCAGCGTCATTCCGAACAGCATGATCGATCGGCGCATCGTTCCTCCTGTTTGTGACCATTCAAAACGTTGTTGCGTTACGGCTCCACCGCCGTCCGTTTGAACCTTCCTTTGCGGAGGAATTCCTTCACCTGCTCCGCTACCTCTTCATTCCTCGGCAGAGAGGAGTGTGAGACTTCCACCAGGATGAAATCGGTCATCCCTTCCACCTTGGTCGACTCGACCGGCACCACACCGTCATCCTCTCCAGGAATGAAATCGTCGTTGTTGAATGTCCTATACTTTCCTGCAATGATGCCGACCGGGTAGTACGGCGCATGCAGCATGCGGGGGAAACTTTTCTCGTCCGTACCCAGCGCGCGGGCCGCCGGACCGGCGATCTTCATCCACCATGCATCGCGGAAGTAGTCCACGAACGGCGTTCCTTTGCTCGGACTGCCGATGAGCACCACGCGGCCGAGGTTTGTCAGCTTCACACTATCCAGATACGAACGGATGAGCAGACCGCCGAGGGAGTGACCGGCAAAATGGACCGTCCGGAATGTATCCAGCCGAAACGTTGTGAGCTGGTCCGACACATCTTTGATGATCTCCTCCGGCGTCCGGCCGATGGAACGGTAGTCCACGACACGGGTGAGGAAGCCGGAGGTATCGAGCCGCTCCTTGAGCGGCGTCATGATGCTCTTGCCGCGGCCGAGTCCGTGCAGAAGCACCACAACATCATCTTTCGGACCGGAGAATGCGAGGAATGGGAAACAGAGAAGGAAAGAGAGAAGGCGCATCATGTGGTCCAGGATCCTTGATTCGTTCAATGGTTCAATGTAATGAAATATTTTTGACAACGCTCGACGATGCGCCGATGAACATCCCGATGGCCTCTCCGGTCACATTCCATGCGATCGGGGTCCGCTCGAATGAGAACGAACCGTCCTCAGAGCCATTCGTGCCGGAAGTGTAGTATCGGTAATACGGACCGTCATAGACCGTTATCCGTACAGCCAGCCAGGAATTGGACCGGTCCCTTCCGGCATACTCGTATTGTTTGGAGACTAGGATCATCTTGTCGGCAGCTTGTGCGAACGCCGTGTTGCGTTTCATGATCTGTTTGCCGATCGAATACCCGATCGCATAGCGAATAGAGTCCGTTCCGTTGAAATATTTCGTAGAATCCCACCGCATCACCGTCATCAGCAGGGCGGTATTGGCTGCGGAGCGGACATATCCGGTACAGGTATAATCGGTCTCACGGGTATATTGAGACTTCAATTGGTCAACGGTACGGACGGTGACCGAGTCGACAACAGGAGAGGCGGGGACGGTCGTTACCGCCTCTGCTTTCTTTCCGTTCCACAACGCCTCGAGCCGATAGGTTGTTCCGGCATGTGTAACAAGCGAGTCGTTCCTGTAATTTCCCTTTGTGTGATGGGTGAGAGGATAACGGACCCCATTGACGATAATGGTCACCGCAGCATCGGTCACCGGCCCGTTCAGATCGGGATAGACGGTTTTTTTCTGTACTTCATCATAATATCCGTACGGGCTTTCCTCGTACGGCAATGTCCGTCCGATGTAGAGCGAATCTACGATATCGCCATCCTTCAGCACGGCGCGCACCACCAGCACTTCCGTGAACGGCAGTTCAGAGTTGTCCAGCACCTGCTCGCACGCCGGTCCGCTCAACAACAGCAGCAACAGTGCCGGCAGAAGGAAGCTTCGCCGGAGCAAGAGACGCTCGGTCCATGATTGCATTCGGTTCCTCAAAAGACGAAACTCCATCCCAACGTCGGAATGATGGGAAAGAGGGAATACTGCTTCAATACTGTTTTGGTGTTGTACGGCGGCCGATCCTGGATCACCTTGTCGGTAAGGATGTAGAACGGATTCTGCCGGTTGTACGCATTGTAGATATTCAACGAGATCTCCGAATCCAATCCGAACACTTTCCGGCGGTGGATGATGTTCAGGTCGAGACGGTGATAAGCCGGTGCGCGGTAATTGTTCCGGCGGGAAACGTATTCATTGGAAGAGATGGAACTGAAATTATCATCGATGTTTTCGAATGTGTAGAATCCCTCCGGCACGGTGAAGGCCTGACCGGTACCGTATACCCACGATGCGCCGAGCTGCCACCGCTCGCCGAGTGCATAATTGATCACCAGCGAGACATCATGCCTCCGGTCGTATCGGGGATAGAACTCGCGCCCCAGGTTCAGCAGTTCGAAATTTCGAAGCGTCCAGGAGAGTGTGTATCCGATCCATCCGGTGAGCGGACCGACACGCCGCTGCAGGAACAGCTCCGCCCCGTATGCAATACCGGTACCCGAAGTGAACTGATCCTCCAACGGCGTACCGAAGGTGAACTCTGCACCATCCCGGTACTCGTACAGATATTCCATTCCTTTGTAATACGCTTCGATGCTGGCGAAGTGATCCTCCCCGCCGAACGTGGTGGAGAGTCCGGCCGTGGCCTGCCAGGCTTTGCTCGGACGGACCGTTCCGGTGGAAGGGAACCAGACGTCGGTCGGCAGGAGTGTCTCGTTCCGCGTGATGAGATGCAGGTATTGATGTCCGACCGAATAGGACAGGGAGGCCGTGACGTCTTCCGTGACGGCATAGGCAAGAGAAAGCCTTGGCTCCAGATGGAGATAGGTGCCGCTTTGGAAGTAATAGAGCCGCGAGCCGATGTTGGCGTTCCACCGTTCCGAAAGCCGCCACTCATCTTGCACATAGAGCGCCGCTTCGACGGCTGCGACATCGGTCTGTTTCGGTGTGAGCTCGGGAAGGATATCCATGGCGGCGCTCGCCTGGAAATTATGATGCGTCACTTCAGCCCCCGCC
>JAVBYA010000197.1 GCA_030824295.1 Bacteroidota bacterium | reverse complement strand
CCATATCCTCCCAAATGGGGAACCGGTACGCGACATTGAGCGAAGCGATCTCGTTGCCGCTGATGGAGTAGAACGGAAAGCCCTTCATCCCCACCAGACCGCCGGCGTAAAAGTCGAAGAAGTCGGGCAGTTCCGGTCCGAACACCGTTCCGCCGCGCAGCGTGAACGAGAGCGTATGCTTCCCGTACGGCAATGCGAAATGTTCCGTATACCGGAGTTCCGCACGGCGGACGGTATACGGGTTCAATTTGAGCTTGATACCGGTCTCGGATGCTTCGAATTCCGATGCACCGGTGGAATCCTCTGCCACGAAATTGGCCGCTTCATTGTCCAGCCGGAGCGAGAAGGTCCGGCCGACCGGATTGATCTCCATCGTGCGGGAAGGTAGGATACCGTCGAACCTGTACGACAAGGATAGGTTCGTTCCCTTGAAATAAGTATCGGAAGAGGACGGAACGAGGATCGGCGCACTGATACCGTCCGCGATCTCGAATGCTCCCAGTTCACTGCTGTACTGACTATAGGTGAATCCGAGTGTGAGCAGATCGGACGGTCCGAGCAGATGCTGCTTCAGGAACAGATCCACTTCAAAGAGCGAGTAGGTGATATCCGCCGTGGTCTCGAGGAATTTCTCCACGATGGTGATGCGCTCCCCCGTCCGCTTACGGGAAACATTGTACACTTCGAACGAAAGCGTGGGATGCCAGCCGAGCTGATGCAGTCCGATGATGCGGTCTCGGTATTCGAAGATCAGGAAGAGGTCCCGTTCCAGGATGTGGTTAACGGCGGCGCCGCCGAACAAGTTCATCTTGTCCACAACATCGGAGGACATGAAATAGAATCCCGGTTTCAGGAAATCGAGTCCGCTGCTCTTGGTGTTGTAATTGTCGAGACGCAGGAACGGGATGATCGACAGACTGGTGTACATGTTCTTATACGGACGGCTCTCCAGCGGCGTGAGATCGTTATCATTATACGCCCGAAGCGCAGGGAAATCGAACTTGTTCATGGTCAGCCAGGGATCGATATCGGTCTTCGGTTCAGGGCGGACATACCCGTACACTGCTGCCGCTGCAGCGACCGGTTTCGGCTCTTCCAGCAGCCGGAGTTTATATCCACCGGATGTGTATCCGGAATAGAGGATCGAACCGTCCGTATGGACCGATGGTGTGAACGCACCGCCCAGGACATTCGACACGAGCGTGATGGAGCCATCCGCCAACGAGTACCGGTACAGGTTGAAGATGCCGCTCCTGTCCGACGAGAAATAGAATGACGCACCGTCCGCAGCATACACCGGGTCCCGCGCATCATCGTCCCCCGCCACCAGGAACTCCACCGCACCGCTGTCCGCAGGAACACGTGCCACATCCTGACCATCCTTCACCGAATAGGCAAAGATGATCCACTTCCCGTCCGGGGACCATTTCGGGTGGTAGGACTGCTCGCCGTTTCGGAATGCGGTGAGCTGACGGAAATTCTTCCCGGCTGAATCAACAACGGCGATGTTCACCGTACCGTCCTTCTGGTAAGTGACGGCGAACCGTGAACCGTCCGGCGAGACCGACGCACTGATGGCGCGCTGGCCGAACGTGAGCCGCTCCTCTTCCTCTTCTTTCAGGTCATAATAATAGATATCCGACAGCTCGGAACCGTGCGGATTGTCGTGCGTGATCTTCGTGTAATAGAAACGCGAACCGTCCGGCGACCAGGACAACTGCGAACGGACGCCGGCCATGATGAACTTCTCTTTTCCGGTCTCCATATCCCCGAGATAGACGGAGGAAAGGCCGAAATAGTCGGCGGTCTTATTGGAGGTATAGGCGAACTTCTTTCCGACGGGAGCGAACGACGGATTCAGATTGCCGAAGCCGATGCCTGTCTCCAGACTGTCCTCCCCCTTCAGGAAATTCCGCTTCCCTTCGTTCAGATCGTTTCGGATGGCGGCGGTCTGTTCCACATAGCGTGCCGTGATGCTCTGCTTCCATTCCTGATACAATTCGTCGCCGGAGATGCCGAGTGTCTGCCGGATGGACTGATCGATCATGACATTGTCCAGCCGTGAGATCCCCTTTGCGATCTTCGGGATCGATTCCTGTCCGTACTTCTCGGAGATGTAGCGCGTCAGTGCGAACCCGGCATTGTAGGAGGATTCATTGCCGAGCGACGTCTTACCGAAGACGCTCATCTCGCTCCAGCTGAGCATATTGGAATCGAGTACATAGGAGCGGAGGATCATATCGCGGTGCGTGTCCCAGTAATCGTAGCGGAGTTCGGGACGGTTATACTGTGCGACCCCTTCGGCGAACCAACTGGGGACGATGAAACCGGAGATCGGATACGACACGACGGTGTTCGGATAGCCGTAGAGCACATCCTGACGGCGTTCCTCTTCGTAGTTGAGCCACTGCAGATAGAACGCCGGGAACCGGCGTCCGAACTTCATCGAGACCTGGATCTGGATGATGTGGGTGAATTCGTGGGCGATCACATTGCGAAGCCAGTTATGCGAACCGCGCAGATTGAAATCGAGCGACGGCGCCCAGATCTCTATCTTATTGTCATAGAAATACGCGGCACCGTTGGAGTAGTCATCGAAATCCTTGATGATGAAGCTGACCTTGTGCGCCGGTTCGTGCTGATAGAGCGTGGTGATCGGACCGTAGATATCCTCCGCCACTTTTGCGATCACATTGGCGGTCCGTTCGGCCCCTTCGTGATAGTGAATGAAGAAATGGGGCGTTTCCACTGTGCGCCAGGTGAGCTCGCCGTGGTTATAGTGATTCTCCTGCGCCGATGCAGCAGTGCAGAACAGGAGCACGACAATGATATTGCGGAAGAGGTTCCGGATCATTTCACCACCGCGATCTTGACGATCTGGCTCGTCTCTTCCCCGCCGCCGGATGCGGTGATCTGTGCAAAATAGATACCGCTCTGCACATTCGTGATATCCCACGGGACCTCATTGTCCAACCCGGCATACCCGGTTCCATTCAATTTCTGCACCAACTCTCCAGCCATGTTAACGATCGTGATGGTCACTGCTGCCGGCTTTGCAAGATAGTAACGGATGTTCGTTGCACCGCTATAGACCGGATTGGGCCAGTTATAGGCATATTTTTTCGGTAGAAGTTCAGAGGATTTCTGCACACCGTCATTGGCAAACGGGGCGAATCCGGAATTCCGTTGGTCCCCCGTGTATCCGGTCCAGTAGATCTTCGATGTGTCGAACTGCAGCTGCGTCTCCCAGATGGAAATGCCGCTGTCCGTTGTTGCGGCAGCCAGATACTTACCGACCAGTACGGGAGAGGATGCCATTCCGCTCGTCTGCACCGGGAATCCCGGCAGCATCGTTCCGCGTTCATTCACGGCATACAGATGACCGTTCGTGGTACCATACACGATCGCAATGCCCGGCAAGTTCTTTTGCGCAACCACGACCGGTGCGCCGATGATCGATCCGCCGTCCAGTGTCCGGATTGGGAATCGTTCCAGCATGTTCCCCTTGATGTTGAACGCAAACAGCTGATCCCCTGCCCCCAGGATGATATCCAATGTCCTGTCCCCGTCGATGTTTGCCACGGCAAGTGCAGGAGAGACTCCCGGCAGCGTATGATACTTAACTTCTTTCGTTTGAGCGTTGATCACCGCGAACTGGTCCGAGGCGAACACTGCTGCGA
>JAVBYA010000234.1 GCA_030824295.1 Bacteroidota bacterium | reverse complement strand
CAGCAGATGAATTCGCCGATGTTCCGGTCAGCCAGATGATGCGGGAAGGGATGCTCCACTGCGTGAGGCAGGAATCGATGTTCACCGCGGTCGTCGAAGTGACCATGGAAGAAAGGATGACGACCGTATCGGCGGACGATGTGAGCGGAGCGGTCAACGCTTTGAGGCTTCCGACGGCAGAGTACCAATCTGACCGAATACCGCTGCCGTCAATGGTGAGCGTTCCGGAACCGGCACTGAACGGTGAAGGCATCATCGCTAGTGATGAAGCTGGGAGTGAAATGGCACCGGTGGCGAGATCGAATGTGGAACTGTCCGTCAACTGATCGCAGCGCATGTTCCGGACGGAGAATTGTTCGCCGGTCTTTAGGATAGATGTCGTTGAAGGAATATTCCGCAGGAGCGTCACAGTTCCTGCGCCCATCACTTCCGCTTTCTCGTCCGGTGACACCGCAAGAGCGGTATTATAATCGATCCCTGCGCCGGTGATCTCCTTTCCTGACTGGGACCGATATGTCGCCACCATCGCGATGAGGCGTGCAATCCTTCCCCGCTCGTAGAAATGCGTATCGGAAAGCAGTCCGGGTGCGAAACCGAGGAAGCCTTCCGTGAAGGTGATGCCGGAACCGACAGGATTCCGGAGTGCCGTGCGCGGATCCACTGAAGCAAGACGAGCGTCGAAGATCAGCTGGCTGAGCACAGCGCCGCCGGCACTCGTTCCTCCAACGACTCCTCCCCGCTGGAACACTTCGCGGATCGCTTGTTCCGCCAGGGTCCCTTTCCATTTGCTGATGTACTGATACTGATCCCCTCCGCGAAGGAAAAGACCATCCGCTTTCAGGATCGTCCGATAGACCGCAGAATCATTCGCGGCTTGCGTCGTACTGATCACAAGACTTGAGGAAGTATCCGCACCGAGCCAGGTGAAGTACCCCTCCAGCCACGCGGAGCCGGTGGAATAATGCAGGACGAGGATCCTTTTGTTCGGGGCGTGGTCGACCAGCCAACGGTACGGCCTGTCCGACCAGTCATTGTATTCCTCCCCGCCTCCGCCGACCAGAAGCACAGAACCTTGCGCTGTGCTGAGGATCGGAATCAACAACAGAACAAGGAGAAGACGATATACGGCATGCTGGATCATTCAGTGACGGAATGGGAACAGGGTAAGGATGAAAGCGACTGGTATCATGTGGTGAATGATACCGAAAAGTCAGCGAAGATGGTAGGGACTTATGAAGGTGACTGTCACCGATACAAAAATGTAGGCCGGGATGGTATCCCGGCCAGACAGTATCGATGATTCCTGGACGACAGGATGATATCCCGGTCGGAAACACAAAAGGGGCCGAAGCCCCTTGTTGTGTTGTGACGATATGTTGCTCTGTTATTTGACTAGCATCATCTTCTTTGCAACGCGGAACGTGCCGGCCTGGATCCGATAGATATAGACACCGGACGAGAGATCGGATGCGTTGAACGGCACTTCGTGCAGTCCAGCGGACATCGGTCCCTCCGCCAACGTTGCCACTTCCTGTCCGAGCATATTATAGACCTTCAGCTGCACCACCGCATTCTGCGGAAGCGCGAACCGGATGGTCGTTGCCGGATTGAACGGATTGGGATAATTCTGCTCGAGTGCATAGGCCGTCGGCAGTGCCGCCGGGACAGTGCGGACGTTCAGGATGCTGTTCCAGACTCCGGTAGCCATCACACGGTCGAACAGGATCTTATGACCTGCATTGTTCAGATGGATCCCGTCCCCGGCATTATAGAGCGCGTTGACCGTTCCGTCATTGTTCGCCAGTCCGGTCCAGAAGTCCAAAGCGCGGTTCTTGTAGCGCGCCAATGAAGAATCATGCAGCTGCATCAGCAGAGCGCGTCCGTTGGCATCGAGATTCCTCGGCTGTGCCGTGCTGACGAAGACCGGCACACTCTTCGGTACCTGTGCGAGGATCGCATCATAGTTCGCTAACTGTTCCGAGAGTGCATACCCATACGCGATATCATTGGTCGGCAGACTGAGGATGATAGCGTGCGGTTTGTATTTGAGTGCTGCGGTGATATTGTTGTTCACTTTCGGCGCCGGGCGACCGGACGGCGGAACGAACGATGACGGCATGGCATCATAGGTGGTGTATCCGCCGATCGCCAGGTTCACGACCGCAGCGGTGGAATCCTGCGTCTTCACATAGCTGCGGAACCGGCCGACCCACGAGCTGTCATAGGCCGTTGCTCCCGTACCGGCAGCGGTGGAGGAACCGATGACAACGATCAGCCGCGTGGAATCACCGGAGAGGACCTTGCCTCCCTTCGTATACATTTCGCCGATATACCAGGTGTTCTGAACGGTATCCGCCTGGTTCTGCGCGAAGAAGAAGGTCTTGATCCTGGTAACATCTGCAGGACCGGCATTCTGCGTGAATGCTTTCAGCGGGATCGCAACGCGGGTCCACTTCTTTGCAGGGATGGACGACACGTAGTTCGACATCGGCAGTTTGGTCGATTTGTTATTCGCCAGGTCTTCAACGAACAGCGACGGAAGCGAACCTGTTTTCGTAGAGTCCTCAGTGAAGATCATATACACGAGGGTATCGCGCAGGTTCAGGTCCTGATTTGCCCACCCGGGGTTCGCGACCGCGGCAAGCCAGTTCCCGCCGGTTCCGGAGAACCAGTTCAGCTTGATGGAAGTGTTGCCGCGCAGTCCGTATTTCGCCACCACGGGCAGTTTGGTACTGCTGTTCTCGATGGTGCTCGGTGCGGTGACCACAACGGCATAACTCGGATCATGATATCCGACCGGTGCGCTTTCGTCGAAGATCATATAATCCTGAGTGGAATCACTCGATGCTGTCACCGAGAACGGTGCATCGCTGGAATCGCTCACATTCAGCGCATCCGCATTGGAGACCTTCACACGGTATTGCGATGAGAACGTCGCCGGAACGACCCACGTGTATTTCCCCGATGCTGCCGGTGCCGTTGTAATCGTGGTCCAGGCGGCACCGTTGTTCGTTGAATACTCCAGTTTCACATTGGCCACCGCGGATGTGGAGAAGAGGATATTGCGGTTCTTCCCCGCCTCCCATTGCTGGTAGCCGTTCGGTGAGATCAATGTGACTGTACTCGGAGGTGCATCGATCGTAAAGATACCAGAGGTGTCGGTCAGACCGGCGTCAGCGACACTGGAGAGAAGGATGCGAGCCTGCGCTGATGCAGTTGCGGGAAGCGTCCAGGCATAACTGCCCGAGACTGCCGGCAGTGAATCGGCGACCAGCGTCCATGCGGCACCGTTGTTCGATGAATACTGGATGCGGACCTTCTCCACACTATTGCTCGTCCAGGTGATGTTATGCACCGTATTCACACTCCACGTTTCACCGCCGTTCGGCGAAGTGAGCGTGAGCGATTTCTGTCCTGCGCGCGGGATATCGAACCGCAGCACCCGGTGATTGTTGTAATCTGCGACAAAGATGCGGGAATAGAGTTCGTCCACAAACAACGCTCTTGGCGTGTTGAAGGAAGAAGCGCTGGGAGGATTGAGCGCAGCGGACGTGGTGAAGTCCGGCTGACCGAACACATAATCCGCATTCGCACCGTTCGCCTTATTCTTTGCATCCAGATAAACCAGGATGCGGTTATGGTCCTCGCCGATCACATACAGACGACCCGCCGCATCACCAT
>JAVBYA010000443.1 GCA_030824295.1 Bacteroidota bacterium | reverse complement strand
GGTTCCACCGCGTTCCCGGTATACAATTCCGATGCTGTATCCCACGTCGGTTCTGCGAACGGTTTCGCCGCATCATGTTCCTGCGTTGTCTTCGTATCGGAAGGAAGATCGGCCGCGGTTTGGAAATTCGACCCCATGAACTCATCATCCGATAACTGGATATGCTGGATGGGCCGGACCGGCGCTTCGAAGGAATGGGAGAAGTCCGGCATATCGAACGGCTGGTTCAGGAATGCTTCGAACAGTTTCTCGTTCAACAGCAGCACATCGCTCTCGAACTGCTCCGGGGAATAATAATCATTGTTCCGTCTGGTCCGTTCCAGCAGCCACTCCATCGCCAATGCGCATTTGCCGAAGCCCTGCACCTGCATCAACCGCTGCACTTCGGTACTGACATCGTGTGCAGCGTCGAACTTTGCAACGAGCTTCGTCAGTTTCGCACCGTGCGCCGGTATGAGACTGTCCGTGAGACCGCTGCTGGTCCGGCTGAGCGCGCGGAGAAGATATTCTTCGTTACTTTCCATAGCGATAGACCCTGGGAACCCGCTGCGACACCGCGCAGGTCACTTCATACGGGATGGTACCCACCGCGTCCGCGATGTCCCATCCGGTGATCTGTTTCGTTCCGCTCGATCCGAGCAGTACCACATCGTCCCCTACCCTGACCGTATCCGTACCGACGTCGACCATGATCTGGTCCATACAGACGGTGCCGGCTACAGGGTACTTCTTGCCGCGGATGAGGACGGAACTCTTGTTCGTTAATGTACGAAAATATCCGTCAGCATACCCCACGGTCACGCTGGCGATGGTGCTCCGTCGTTTGGTGACATAGCGGAGTGAATAACTGATGCTGGTCCCCTTCGGAACGGTCTTGACGAAACCGACCTTTCCTTTGATACCCATGGCAGGACGGAGCGCGACTGTTCTCCTGGTGCTGTGCGAAGGAGAATATCCGTACATCATTATGCCGGGACGGACCATATCGAACCACGCATCAGGCATCTGCAGGATGGCACCGCTGTTGGCGCAATGCACCAGCGGGATATGGATACTGCGGAGTTCCAATTCCGTCACGATGGACCGGAACAGCGACAACTGATGCTCGGCGAACGAGAGGTCCCAGTCATCGGAGGTCGCAAAGTGCGTCCAGATGCCTTTCACGGAGATATTACTGAGTCCAAGGATCGACTCAATGAAGGGGATCGCCTCTTTCGCTGCAACTCCGATGCGTCCCATGCCGGTATCGATCTTGATATGGACCGGGACGACCACACCCTTCTTCCGTGCGAGCACATTCAATGAGCGGGCAACCGACAGATCGCAGATGGTCGGTTCCAGACGGTATTCGATGAACAGGGGAAGCTGATGTTTGAATGGAGCCGTAAAGACGTGCACGGGAAGTCCGATACCGGCCGTGCGAAGTTCGATCCCCTCTTCCACAATGGCAACGCCGAGATACTGGGCTGACTTCCGGCGGACGATATCCTTCGCTACCGGAACGGCACCATGACCGTACGCATTCGCCTTCACCACCGCCATGATGAGCGGATGACGGCCGATACGGCGGCGGATGTTCTTGAGATTTGCATCGATCGCCCGAAGGTCGATCTCTGCGTACGTCGGTCGCATGATCGTGAGAGCTTCCCTGATGGTGTCCGGTCTTCCGCGTGCAACGAAGAACGATGAAAAGAAAATAGCCCACAGAAGCATCCTTCCGTGGGCTATGATATTATGTGTTCAGCATGTTACTTTTTAGAGGCGATCTTCAGCCGGTTGATGGAACGAAGCAGAGCGATGCGGGCACGTTCCATGTCCATATCGGACTGCCGTTTGGCGATACGCTCCGAAGCGCGATCCTTGGAACGTTTCGCACGTTCCACATTGATCTCCTCTTCGCTCTCTGCCGACTCCGCCAGCAGGATGACCTTGTTCCCCTTCACCTCGACGAAACCGCCGCCGGTGGCGAAACGGGTCTGAACGCCGGAGGCATCGACGACCTTGATCACGCCGATGCCGATCGCGGAGAGGAGCGGTGCATGGTTGAACAACACCTGGAAATTACCGATCACGCCCGGTGCGGTGAAGCTCTTCACTTCGCCGGAGAACACTGTGCGGGCCGGTGTTACGATGTCCAATTGGAAGTTCTTCTCTGCCATAGTCTGTTATGCCGCCTGCAATGCTTTTGCTTTTTCGAATACTTCTTCGATACCGCCGCACATCAGGAATGCCTGTTCCGGCAGCTGGTCGCATTCGCCGTCCACGATCATCTTGAATCCTTTGATCGTGTCTTCGAGTTTCACATACCGTCCGGGGATACCGGTGAACTGCTCCGCAACGTGGAACGGCTGCGAGAGGAAGCGCTGGATCTTACGGGCACGCGACACGGTCAGCTTGTCCTCGTCGGAGAGTTCGTCCATACCGAGGATGTTGATGATATCCTGAAGGTCCTTGTACGACTGAAGGATGATCTTGACGGACTTCGCGACATCGTAATGATGCTGACCGATGATGAGCGGGTCCATGATACGCGAGGTGGAATCGAGCGGATCGACGGCCGGATAGATACCGAGCTCGGAGATCTGACGGCTCAACACGGTCGTAGCATCCAAGTGCGAGAATGCCGCTGCCGGTGCCGGATCGGTCAAGTCGTCCGCAGGGACGTAAATGGCCTGCACGGAGGTGATGGAACCCTTGCGCGTGGAGGTGATGCGTTCCTGCAGTGCGCCCATTTCGGTGGCGAGCGTCGGCTGGTAACCCACAGCGGACGGCATACGGCCAAGCAGAGCGGACACTTCGGAGCCTGCCTGCGTGAAACGGAAGATGTTATCAATGAACAGCAGAACGTCCTTTCCTTCTGCATCACGGAAATATTCCGCGATGGAGAGACCGGTCAGCGCCACGCGCAGACGGGCTCCCGGAGGTTCGTTCATCTGACCGAACACGAGTGCGGTCTTTGCCAGAACGCCGGACTCCTTCATTTCGAGCCACAGATCGTTCCCTTCGCGCGTACGTTCACCGACGCCGGCGAACACGGAGTAACCGCCGTGCTCTGCCGCGATATTGCGGATAAGTTCCTGGATCAGAACGGTCTTACCGACACCGGCGCCGCCGAACAATCCGGTCTTGCCCCCTTTGGTGTACGGTTCGAGCAGGTCCACGACCTTGATACCGGTCTCGAACATCTCTTTCTGTGTGGAAAGATCGTCGAACTTCGGTGCAGGGCGGTGGATGGGATATTGTGCCACACCTTTGATCTCGCCGAGTCCGTCGATGCCGTCGCCGATCACATTGATCAGACGGCCGAGCGTGTTCGGTCCGACAGGAATGGAGATCGGGCTTCCGGTGTCGATCGCCTGCATGCCGCGGACGAGACCGTCCGTGGAATCCATCGCGATGGTACGAACGCGGTTCTCGCCCAAGTGCTGCTGCACTTCAACGATCAGGTTCTCTTTGGTCCCTTCGATGTTCGTGCGGGGGATCTTGATCGCATTGAGGATGTTCGGCGGTGTGCCGTCAGAAAAATCGATATCAACAACAGGTCCGATAACCTGAACAATTGTTCCTTCGTTCATTGCTTTCCTTTCGCGGTTCGATGTGGTGATATTTATTACAAAAGTGAAGTAAAATAAGGAGTTTTGGGGAGAGAATCAATGTAAAACTTCATCAAACAGCGTTTCAGGGGG
>JAVBYA010000393.1 GCA_030824295.1 Bacteroidota bacterium | reverse complement strand
GTGAGCAGTGCACAATATTCGAATTTCCGTTTGCGCATCAGCGCTGCGGCTTTGAAAAGGTACTCGGTACGTTTCTTCGCCGGGACGTTCTTCCACGACTCGAACGCGGCGGCGGCGGCTTCCACTGCTCTGTTCGCCAGGTCCACATTCGCTTTCTGGAAGATGCCGACCACTTCGCTCGGTTTGGAAGGATTGTAGGAGAAGAGTTTCTCCGGCATCATGATCTTCTCACCGCCGATGACGATGGGATGTTCGCGTCCCAGCTCTGCGCGCACTTTGGTGAGCGCTTTCTGCATCGCTTTCTTATTGGCCGGTTTGGAGAAATCGGTGAACGGTTCGTTCTTGAAAATGGCAGGCATAGGACTCCTTACGCACAATGTCCTCCATTGCGGGAGCAACGGAAGGATGTTCATAGAATCATTTTTGTGCGAAAAGATACGCTTTTTTCGGCGGGGAAAAAACTGGAATTTTCATTGATTTATGGCAGAATCCGGGGCGTTAACATACCCCGGGATGAGTTTCGGAACTTCAATACGCTGGTGTTCTCACGATACCCCGGGATGAATCCCGGGGCTTTGGGCGTTAAGGCTTCTTGCTGCGGTACGTCGGAAGGGTGTGCTCTCGATACCCCGGGATGAATCCCGGGGCTTCAGAATGGTGGAGTGTAACGGTGACTGTCACCTATAAGAAAGCATTCGCTGGAGGTGACAGTCACCGTCTTTTTCATCAATCAAGTCGATATACGATGTTGAAATTCACATTCCCGTTATTTTGGACCTGCCGTGAAGTGAACATCAATTGCTGAGCGATCGACCGGTTGTCCGAATAGTTCACGCCGAACGTGAACGAAAGATTATCTTCCAGGAAGTATACATACTGTGCAGCGAGATAGAGATAGTGACCATTGTAATGGCTTCTTCCGGGATCATTAATATCCCCGATCCATTCATATTTGTCCCACGATAATGACAGCGATGCCGATGACCTCTCCCCGATCTCATGGGTCAATGCTGCAGAGATACGTGCTTCCAGTTGCCGCTGCCACGAGAGCACCGGAAGGTCGACGGTTGCCGTTGATGAGAAATGCAGGGATTGGGTCAGCGCAGTACCATACTCAGCAGACACTCTCCACCGGTGATTCGGATCTTTCTGATAGGTATAGTAATTGTTCGATGCTGAATACCGATATTCGGCGAAAGCAAAGGAGGGACCTGTCTGTACCTTCCATCCGATCGGCCGGGAGTAGATCTGTTCCGAGAACACTTCGATGCTTCTGCCGGTCACATATCCGATGGACTGCTGTGCGGTGATGAGTCCTTTGTCCAACAGGTCGCTGATGATCGCACCGATCAAGTGCTTCGTCTTCCGCTCAAATTGACCGGTAGTTGTCAGGTTCGCATGGTATTGTTCCGCCATGGCTATGATCTCATCATTGCTCAACGGACGCACAAGGACCCCTTCTTCCGAAAGGTTTTCCAGAATGCGGATAATAACGATCACTGCGCGCGCATCGCGCATTTTACCATACCCGATACCGCCGGTCACCTGGGTATTGACTGTCTTTCTCTTGTTGAACGACATCGACGGAGTGCCGGAGGTGGAATGGTCTTCATATCGTGAAAGATCGTATTGACCATCGAAACTTCCCCCGGCATGCATGTACCATTCATCAGGTATGATATAGGAACCATAGAGGAGATTCACATTGCCGTTGAGATACTCTGAACGATTCGTCGTTCGGGAAGTATCCCACGAATACTCAGAACCGCTGAAGTTCTTCGAGAGATTGGATCCAAACATTGCATTCGCCTGATAGAATTCATCCTCACTGTTGAACACGCGGCTGAACCTCGTACCGAGATTTATCTGTCCGTTATCCCCCCAATGTCTGGAGTTATCGTTTCCATAAGACCGAACATATATAGAACCGCTGGCGGTAACATCCCAGCGCTGGTACCGAGATTCACGGATACGGAAATCGTTAAGGGATACGTCTTGCGCAACGGTGATGGAAATGAGAAAGAATGAAAGAATGAGCGATGAGCGGAACGTGTGCAGCGGCATGATGCCCTCCTTGTATGGATACGGATGTCCAACACGTGATTGACGTCCATAACGTAGGAAGGAATTGCCGGTTTTGCCACGAAAAAATCTTGGCAATTGAGGTCAAATCGGACTTGCTTGGCGGGATTGTCGGACGGATAGGAAACCTTGCGAAGGTTGCTATTAAATGAATACGCTCAACCTTCGCAAGGTTATGGCATGTAAACGCGGGGAGGGTGTTTTTCTATTTGATACCCCGGGATGAATTCCGGAGAATCAAGTAACGGTGACAGTCACCGTTATTGAGGACCGAATCTGGAGATTCGGTCAACGTTCGTGATTGTAAGCTCTTGTAATTTCCTTTCGTGATTTTGTGCCTTTGTGGTTCCGAAATGCGGACGGGATATCATCCCGTCCTACATATTGGTCGAAGCATCGCTTCGACCTACACCGTTTCTCTGCGTTCTTTGCGGGCTCTGCGGTGATGCTTTTTTACGTTTTTCAGGCGCATCGACCTTGGCACATTCATCATCCCTCGTTCTTCTTACCCCGGGATGAATCCCGGGGCTTTATGTAACGGTGACTGTCACCTATAAGAAAGCATTCGTCGAAGGTGACAGTCACCGTTATTGAGGACCGAATCTGGAGATTCGGTCAACGTTCGTGTTTGTAAGCTCTTTTAATTTCCTTTCGTGATTTTGTGCCTTTGTGGTTCCGTAATGCGGACGGGATATCATCCCGTCCTACATATTGGTCGAAGCATCGCTTCGACCTACACCGTTTCTCTGCGTTCTTTGCGGGCCCTGCGGTGAGGCCTTTTAAGTATAGATGACTGTCACCTATACAACAAACCAGTTGAAGGAGACAGTCATCGACGATCCCATTCGGGTAACCGCCCCGGGATGACCGGCGCACCGAGCTGCTCGAGTTGCTGATAGAGCGACGGGAGTTCTTTCTCCGCGATCGCTTTCACTTCGGCATATTGCACGGCGAACTCTTCGGTGGCGATGCGGTATGCTTTCTTCTGCGTTTCGGTGACGTCCGCGGTGGAGGAATAGAAGCTCTCCGTCATGGAATTGAGGCGCGTGAGGATGCCGGGGGATGGCGATTCGCCGCGGCGCGCCACGATCTCGTCCCCGCTGAACGCGCGCTTCACTGCCAGCAGACGCGCGTCGAGTTGGCGGACCTGCGCGGAGAGCGTGCCGGTCGCAGCGCGGGACTGCATCAGCGCCGCCTTGACCGCCGTGAGTTTGCTGCGGAGATCATTGACGTAATTGTTGAAGGCATAGACCTCCCGCTGCAGTTTCGCCCCTTTATTCTGGAAGGCGACGAGTCCGCTCCGGTCCGCCGTGGGGATGGAGGGGGTGCCGAGCGGCTTGCAGACGAATTGCACCGGACCGGCAATGACCGTCTCAACACCGGCGATCCGTTTGGAGAGGGAGACGCTGTACGTGCCGGGCAGGACAAGCCAGCCGCTGTTCTTGCCGTCCGCGGCGGAGTTTGCCGAGACAGGATCGAGCGACGCGTAGCGAAGGTCCCATGTGATGCGGTTGACGCCGGCAGCGTTCTCCCCTTTCAGCCTGCGCACCACTGCGCCGGAAGCATCGGTGATGGTAAAGATGAGCGCCGGTCCCTCTTCATCCAGTTCCGCGCG
>JAVBYA010000474.1 GCA_030824295.1 Bacteroidota bacterium | reverse complement strand
AGGGATGACCTATGATCGCACTTCAGCAGCTTTCAAAAACCTTTGGTGACCGTACTGCGGTGAATGCATTGACACTCTCGGTCGAGAAGGGGGAGATCTTCGGATTCCTCGGTCCCAACGGTGCGGGGAAATCGACAACGGTGAAGATGCTCACCGGCATGATCTTCCCGTCCAGCGGCTCTGCACGCGTTGCCGGGTATGACATTGCTGAAGAGCCGATCGAAGTGAAGAAACGGATCGGCTATGTGCCGGAATCCGGTGCGATCTTTGAAAGTCTCACCGCCAGCGAGTACCTGCAGCTGATCGGAGAACTCCATCATCTGGATCCGGTCCTGACGGAACGCCGGAGCAATGAGTTCCTGGCATTGTTCGGTCTGATGGAACATCAGCATCAGCGCATCCAGCAGTATTCCAAGGGAATGAAACAGAAGGTGCTCATTGCGGCCGCACTCATTCACAATCCGGACGTCCTGTTCCTGGATGAACCGCTGAATGGACTGGATGCCAATGCTTCGCTCGTATTCAAAGAACTCCTGAAGAAACTGTCGGCGCAGGGGAAAACGATCTTCTTTACATCGCACATTCTGGATGTGGTGGAGAGGATCTGCACCCGCATTGCGATCATCAACAACGGAACGATCCTGATCGACGGAACGGCAACGGAGATACTTCAGAAGACCGGGGAGCGGACGTTGGAGGATGCATTCGCGAAGCTGACCGGAGTTGGGGACGCAAAGGAATCGGCGCAGGATTTCATGGATGTGCTGGGGAAAGAATGATCGGCCCTCTTTTCAACGCATTGGATGTGGACCTTGGTCAGTGGAAAGCACTGATGCGGTTCACGCTTCGATCGGCGAACCGGACTCCCCGCGCAATGTTGGGTCAGCATTCCAGGAACCAGGGAACCGAACTTAACCGTTCGCTCATCCCTTTCTTTCTGATCAATCTGCTGTACGGATTCGCCTACAGCATGATGGTCTTCATTCCCCCCTCACTCGACTGGTCTGTTTTCCTCATCTTCAGCATGATATCAGTTTCTGTCGGATTGACCATGCTGGTGGAATTCGGCAGTCTGATCATCGCGCCGGAGGAATATCCGGTGCTGTCCTATCGTCCGGTCTCCTCGCGGACGTATTTCGCGGTGAAAGCCTCCTTCACGATGCTGTACGTCATACTCACCACACTGAGTCTTGGTCTTCCCAGCTGCGTGGCGATGGCGTTCAAATCGTCGCAGTCCTTTTCGTCGCTGCACTTCCGTCCCGAGATCCTTGCAGCGGCTGTGGCGGCGATCATCCTGCTCGGACTGGCGACCGCATTGGGGATGGTCATTCTTTACACGTCGGTACTGCGTTTCATCCGATCGACGCTCCTGCAAAGCGTGCTGAGCATCCTTCAGGTCATGATGTCCATGGTCATCTTCGGATCGTACATCTTTTTGCCGCGGATGATCGGTGCGGACGGAGCAGACGCCGCATCCGGGCTGCCGGGCTGGCTCTTTCTGATGCCGCAAAGCTGGTTCGCTTCGGTGGTCTATCTTACGGATGGCACGGGAGGTGTGTTGACAGTGTTGGGTGTGTGTGCGGCGGCGTTGATGAGCTTGGTGATTTTTCCAGTTGCACTCTCCCGTATCTCCTACTCATATGCACAGGACCTATCACGGTCGCTCACGGAATCCGTTCCGGACGCACCCGTTCGGAACGAACAGACGCGGCATCGTGCGTTTCGCATTTTTTCCGATCATGAGACAAGAGCGATGGCCATCCTGGTGTGGGGGCAGTTCAAAAGCGACACGCAGTTCAGGATGAGCATTCTCGGGATGCTGCCGCTGGTGCTCTTCTATTTGTATATGGGGTTGAATGAACGGCAGGCAGCGTTCGATCCGTTCAACAGCACACTGAAGGAGGTCCTGAGGACCGCGTTCATCTATCTGCCGCTCCTGTTATTCCCGATCATCCTGGTGGACGGTATCGCTAAATCCTCATCCCACCATGCAACATGGATCTTTTTTTCATCACCGGTGGACAGGGCGCTGCTGATCCTCTCCATGGAGAAACTCCTCTACCGCTTCTTCATGGTCCCGTACATCCTCTTCCTTGCGGCGGTCTTCCTGTACCTGATCCCGGATGTGCTTCATGCACTGCTTCATGCGCTGCTGCTGCTCATCTTCAGCGCCCTCTCCCTGAAATTGCTGTTCCTTCTCTATCCGCGGATCCCGTTCAACCGTCCTGCACATTTCGCAGAAACGGCGACGATGGCCGGTATCATGACCAGTGTGATACCGCTCTTGATGACGGGAGGACTGCTCATGCTCTTTCCGGTCATCTATTCCGGATTCATCTCGTACGGCATCAGTATCGCGATCCTTCTCGCGCTGAATGTTCTCTTTGAAATGATGCTGAAGGGGAGGGTGGCGCGGTATGTCCGCCGGACGGAGTATGTGTGGTGAGGAAGGGGCACAATGTTGACCGTCAACTCCAAGTTGACATTCAACTCTTGGATCCATTTAAATCACGATTATTTTGTCCCCAGGATCATACTCGTTAACAAATTTAGCATATCCTATGAAGCCATTTGTATGCCGAAGGATATAATCCGTTTGCAGAAGATCGTTCCTGACGTTTTCATGTATAGACCGATAACTGCTGAAATCCCAATCCTCCGGTGCAGAGACCATACCCGCCCGTACTGGATTCAAATGGATGTACCGTGATAGATGAAGAAGATATTCTTCAGTATCGACCACTTTCATTTTGAATTTCCCTTCGAACAGATGTCCTGACCTTCCATACGCATTATTGATCGCTCTGACATAGCCGCCGCACACACCCTTGAAGAATTTTGTTGTCCCGAACGGGATATTCTGCCGTACAAGAAAATGGAAATGATTGGGCATGAGACAGTATGCCACGATCTCCATGGAGACCGGATCATGATACTCGATCATCCTTTCGATGAAATAGGAATAATTCCGTCGTTCAAAGAAAATCGGCCCCCTGTTCGCGCCTCGGTTATAAATGTGGTAAAATGAACCTGCGGATTGGAGATGGGCTGTTTTGGTTGACATTTGAGGTATTGGTTTAAAACACGACCGTCACCCAGAAGGTGACGGTCGTGTTCGGTTTGACGATATTATGATGGAATGCTGATGTTCGGTATTTCTTCGTCCGCTTTATAGAAGTTGACCGTCAACCTTGTAAAAACCATTGAAGTTGACGGTCAACACGCGCGTTATTCCTCCAGCGTGGAGATGTCCCCTTCGCTCATCCCCTGCGCGCGGGCTTTCAACACGCGGCGCATGATCTTCCCGCTGCGGGTCTTCGGCAGTGTTTTGACGAATTCGATCTTCTCCGGTTTGGCGATGGGACCCATCTCATGGGCGATATGCTTGCGGATATCATCCGCCAGCTCGTCGCTCGGCTCGTTGCCGGCTTTGAGGATGAGATACGCGTGGATGGCGACCCCTTTCACTTCGTGCGGCAGTCCGATGACGGCCGCTTCCGCAACGGAATGATGGGTGATGAACGCCGATTCCAGTTCCGCTGTACCCAAACGGTAGCCGCTCACCTTGATGACATCGTCCACACGGCCGATGATCCAGAAATATCCGTCCTTGTCCCGCCGCGCGGAATCGCCGACGAAATAGAAATCCTTGAACTTGCTCCAATACGTCTGCACGAACCGGTCCGGGTCTTTGAAGATGGTCCGCATCATAGCC
>JAVBYA010000339.1 GCA_030824295.1 Bacteroidota bacterium | reverse complement strand
CTTTATTTGTTACGTTTAGCTGTGTTAATGCTTGCAACGATCATCCTTAACAATTCATCGCAATCGGAAACCAAGGTTGTGCTGAGAGTAGTATCGAGAATACCGGAATCCCGTAATAGTCGGATCCAATACATTGTTTCACCCGCCTCCTTATTAGCGATTGCCAGTTTGTGTATAAAATCATTTTTACTTTCCGCACGATTGGCTTCTTCAATATTCGCACCGATCGATGTTCCGCTTCGCAGTAGTTGCTTTGAAAGAACATATTCACGTTGTCCTGAGACTGTCATTTTGTATGTTTTAATGATCAGCAACGCGAAAGCATATGATTTATCCTTTAAAGGATTATTTTTGTTGATCGTAGCTCCTCCGAAGAATGCGTTGATAAATGAGTCTTGTATTCTGCATTCTCAATTATCAATTCTTCATTAGAACTATCAAGAGGAATCCTCATCCGACAACGCATTTAGTCGTAGTCCTCAAATTTCCCTTTATTCGAAAAAATACTCCCGACCATGTCTTTATAAAGCGTCACATGATCCACCTCGTCCTTCGCGATCTTGGAGTTCTGGTGCAGGCCGTCCAGGACGAATTCCATGGCCGAGGCGAGACCGAACTCATCCTTACCGTCCAGCGTGAAGTATTTGCGCGTGATGTCGTAGAGCGCGGGGATGCGGTTGAGCTCGGCATAGTACGCGGCGAACGGCATGTCGTCCGCTACCTGCACCGCGTTGCCGGCTTCGAACCAGTTGACGATCGGACCGTATTCGCTCGTTTCTTTGGTCTCTTGTCCTTGTCCCTGTGGCTGACGTTTCTTCTTCTGCAGCGGATCGGGGAAGTATTTGCGGAAGACCTCGCGCGTCGCTTTGCCGATGAGCGCTTTGCCCACCTTCAGTGAACCTTCCTGCTCTCCTTCAAAGACAAGTTCCACTTTGCCGGTCACGCCGGGGAGCGCGTGGGGAAGATCGCACATGCGCGGGACGATATGCTGTTCGTTCAGGACGATCGCTCTGCGCTCCGCGTTGCTCACCAGGTTCTCCATGGCGGCGATGGTCAGACGGGCACTCACGCCGGACTTCTGGTCCACGAACTCGCTCTTGCGTGCTTCAAAGGCGATACTCTCGATGATCTCGCGGAAGTAGTACGGCATATGCAGCTGCCGTCCATCGCGCTCCACCCAGGCTTCCTGTTCCGTGATCTCAATGGCATCCTCGATCGTGCGGGGATAATGCGTGAGGATCTGCGAATCGATACGGTCCTTGAGCGGCGTGATGATGCTGCCGCGGTTCGTATAATCCTCCGGATTCGCGGTGAAAACGAGGAACACGTCGAGCGGTATGCGGATGTTGAATCCGCGGATCTGCACATCCTTCTCTTCCAAGATATTGAAGAGTCCCACCTGGATGCGCGGCTGCAGGTCGGGAAGCTCATTGATCGCAAAGATGCCCCTGTTGCTGCGGGGGATGAGTCCGAAATGGATCGCACCCTCGTGGGAATAATGCAGCCTCTGAGTGGCCGCTTTGATCGGATCGATATCGCCGATCAGGTCCGCAATGGTCACATCCGGCGTGGCAAGCTTCTCGCTGAACCGCTGCCCGCGTCCGATCCACTCGATCTCCGTTTCATCGCCGTACTTCTCCAGCTGGTCCGCACCGTACTTGCTCACCGGACGGAACGGATCGTCGTTGATCTCGCTCCCTTTGATCACCGGGATGGTCTCGTCCAGCAGAGAGGGGAGCGCACGGATGAGCCGTGTCTTCGCCTGTCCGCGGAGTCCCAACAGGATGATGTCGTGCTTCGCCAGGATAGCGTTCACGAGCGCCGGAATGACGGTCGTCTCATAGCCGACGATGCCGGGGAAGAGCGGTTCGTTGTTCCGCAGTTTGCGGACAAGATTGTTCCGTATCTCATCTTTCACAGAACGGACATGATAACCGCTCTTCTTCAGTTCGCCGAGTGTGCGTGGTTGTGTCATACATTCATCCTTCAGTGTCCAGTCAATATAGGTGCGGCGCCGGCAAAAATCAATTTCTTGGAAATGGAGGAATGTTCCCTTATTTTGACAAAGATTCGATTCCGGTTGCTACATCATCCAAAGGCGCTTCGTGGTGCTACCCAATAAAACAGTTGTTCTGCGATTAAGTTCCATCGGGGACATCGTCCTCACGTCACCGCTCCTGCGCGTCTTCCGCCAGGCGGTCGGCAAGGATGCGCGTGTCGATTTCGTCGTCCGGAAGGAATATGCGGACCTTGTCCGTTCCTGTCACCATCTCTCCATTGTTCACGAGTATGACGTTGCATCGGGCTATGCCGGACTGAAAGAGCTGGCGCGCCAGCTGCGGAGCGAACGGTACGAACTGGTGATCGATCTGCATGACAGTATCCGGACGAAACTGCTGCGGGCCGCCTGCAAAGCGGGCGATGTGGTGGTGATGGACAAACGGAAGTTGGAACGCTGGCTGCTGGTGAACCTGAAACGGAATGCGTATTCTGATTCGCTGACGGTGGCCGAACGGTACATCGAAACAGTGGAGAAATACGGCATTACCAATGACAGTAAAGGATTGGAGATCTTTATCCCGGACACGACGTTATTCGAAGTGTCGGGGAAAATGGCGAAACTCCGGCTGAACCAGTTCGAGAAAGTGATCGGTATCTGTCCCGGTTCGAAGCATTTCACCAAACGGTGGCCGCGGGAACGCTTCGCCGAGGTCGCCGTGCAGGCTGCGAAGGAATTCCACGCCAAAGTGCTTCTCTTCGGCGGGAATGACGAGCAGGATGACTGCCGTTTTGTGGAGCAGGAAGTGATCCGCCGCGCCGGACCGGGATCTGTTGCGAATTTCGCCGGTGAATTCTCTCTGCTGGAGTCTGCCGCTGCGCTGGAATTCTGCGATGTGGTGGTGACCAACGACAGCGGATTGATGCATCTTGCTGCCGCAAAGCAGCGGAAGATCGTTGCTCTCTTCGGCTCCACCGTCCGTGAATTCGGCTTTGCGCCGTACGGGACCGAGTCCGTTATAATAGAGAACAGCGAGCTTGACTGCCGTCCCTGCACGCATATCGGACGGAAAGAGTGTCCCAAAGGACATCTGAAATGCCTCACTGAATTACCGGTTGACCGCGTTCTTTCCGCCGTCCGCTCTATGATATAGAATTCCCCTGCTTTTCCTCCG
Organism: Bacteroidota bacterium; assembly: GCA_030824295.1. Lineage (GTDB taxonomy): Bacteria > Bacteroidota > Ignavibacteria > UBA10030 > UBA8401 > UBA8401. The sequence goes on along the minus strand of JAVBYA010000339.1, from coordinate 554 downwards.
AAAAGACCCGAATTCCATCCGCCCACCATTATTTATTGCATCTGGATACCTCAACTTCTATATTAGCGCACGATTTATGACCCTTAGCCAAACGACAAAAACGCTCCTTTCAGAGATCACGACGCTCTCCGGCAATACGCTGCAGCGTGCAATGGACCTCGGCACGTTGATCGAACTTGCCTCACTCCATTCCCGCCAGCAGGTGTTGGATGACCTTGCGTTCTCTGCCAAGTTCATCACGAAATCGTTCGAACTGATGCAGCGCATCGGGAAGGACGGCAACGGTTACGAGAAACTCGCCGCTGAATTCACCGCACAGGTGACGAGATCGCAGGAATTGCTCCGCGCGATGCTCGTCTCATCGGACGCGATGACGAACGCGAACTTCTCCGGCAATTATCTGGAAATGAACACGCTCACCCTTGAGAATCTGATGAAGTTGTACCATGATCTGAGCTGGTATAAGAACTACCGGATCGATCATGCAACGAAGTAAGCAGACCGGCACCCGCTGATCCCGGCCGTACCGTTCCTGTCTGCCTGTCGTGCACGAC
>JAVBYA010000203.1 GCA_030824295.1 Bacteroidota bacterium | reverse complement strand
CAGTTCAGAAAATCATCCTGCGGCACGTTCCCCACCGGCTCTGTCACATAGACGTTCGACACGGCATCCACAACGGTCGCTTCCATATCGGCAAGACCGCGGATCGCCGCCGCAAGGAATTCCACCTTATTGCCGACATTCGAACCAAGCCCAAGATAGATGGTATGCTTCATTTGGTCACCGTTCACTGGTCGTCTGCACTTCGATCGTATCCACCACTCCATGCACGGGAGCACCCGGCTTCCGTACGCGGATAACGGCACGCTGCACCGGAGGGAATCCGTCGATGATGCCGCTGCCGATAGCGTGGGCGAGCGCTTCGATCAGATAGTATTTCTTCCCGGTCACGATGGACTTCATCAAGGCGTAGACCTTTTCGTAATTCACGGTCTTCGAGAGGTCATCGCTCCGTTTCGCTTCGGTCAGATCGCACTGCAGTTCCACATCCACTTCGAACTTGCCTCCGAGGTTCTGTTCATCGGACATGGCACCGTGGTACGCGTAGAACACGGCGTTATTCAATTTGATGATATCGTATGAGGAAGACATGGTGTTGGAATATATCGAAGCGTCCCGCGATAATCAATTTTTGATTTTTTGGTACCGGAAGTCGAATCCACGTTCTGTTCCGTTCATCACACCCTCTATCCTGGCTGCCAGTGAATCATCCGAGATGCGCCGGTAGATGATCCGCTGCGGGAAATCGCTTCTGCGGTTCTCGAACGTGATCGAATGTTTCTCCCGGCGGACAGCGGCGAACGTTTCCCCTTTTTGACCGGAAGGTAATGCCCGAAAATATGCCGTGCCGACTGAATCGATCCCGATGGTCATGAACTCATACTCACGGACCCGGGTACCGTTGAACGTACGGCTCATACCGGTCATCAGTTCGCCGGCCGGGGCAAGCCACACTTCTTCTATTATTACGGCACCGGAGCGCATCACCCAATGTCCGGTGAACCAATCCAGATCGCTGAGTGTCCGCTGGGGTGTTTGCGCAGAAACGATACCGCTCAACAGGAATACATACGAAAACAGCTTCACGTGAACACCTCTAATGTACGTTTCATTCTCCGGAGGACAGTCTCTTTTCCCAGTACTTCTGCAAGATGGAACAGCGAAGGGCCGTTCGCTGCTCCGGAGATCGACAGACGCATCGGATGGATCAGCTTCCCTGCCCCCACCTTCTGTTCCTCGGCAGTGGTGCGCAACGATGCTTCGATCGACGCTGCGTCGAAGGTGGAGAGCGTTTCAAGACGTGCGATCAACGACCGCATCTGCGCCGGGGTCTCCGGTTTCCAGTTCTTTGCCCGGGACGTTTCATCGTACGATGCCGGATCCTCATAGAAATACGGACAGGTCGTCACGAAATCCCCCGTCACCACGACCCGTTCCTTCATCAATTCGATCACCTGCAGCAGATATGCATCCGGAAGTGCATCCCATTGTTTCTCGATCAGCAGAGGCCGGATGAGCGGAAGAAGTTCGGATGCCGGGGCTGCTTTGATGTGCTGCTGGTTCATCCAATTGAGCTTATCGATGTTGAACACGGCACCGGCTTTCCCCACCCGCTCAATGGAAAAATCGCGGGTCAGTTCGGCCATCGAGAAGATCTCCCGTTCGTCGCCGGGATTCCATCCAAGAAAAGCTACGAAATTGACTAATGCTGCTTTCAGATACCCCTTGGCGCGGTAGTCTTCCACCGCGACATCCCCCTGGCGTTTGCTGAGTTTGCTCTTGTCAGGATTGAGCAGGAGCGGAAGATGGGCGAACTTGGGGATCTCCCATCCAAAGTAACGATAGAGGAGGATATGCTTCGGCGTACTGGGAAGCCATTCCTCACCGCGGATCACATGCGTAACGGCCATCGTATGATCGTCCACCACCACTGCAAGATGGTATGTCGGGAAACCGTCGGTCTTCAGCAGCACCTGGTCATCGATCGTGGAACAAGCGATCTCCACATCCCCGCGGACTTCATCATGGAACCGCACTTCCCCTTCATCCGGTATCATCATCCGTACAACATGCGGCTCACCGGCGGCGACGCGTGCGTTCGCATCCTCCGCACGGATGGAACGGCAATGACGGTCATACATCGCAGCACCGCCGGCGCGCAGCTGTTCGAGCCGTTCGGCGCTGCAGAAACAGCGGTACGCTTTCCCTTGCTCCAGCAGCTGCTTGATATGGTCATGATAGATCTGCAGGCGCTGTGATTGAATGTAGGGACCATATGCTCCCTCTTTGCCCGGACCTTCATCGAACTCGACCCCTGCCCACTGCAATGCATCGATGAGTTTCTCCGTTGCCCCCTCCACTTTGCGGGACTGGTCGGTATCCTCGATGCGGAGGATGAACGTTCCTTGATGCTGTCGGGCGAAGAGGAAGGCGTAGAGAGCGGTGCGGAGACCGCCGACGTGAAGGTAGCCGGTTGGTGATGGAGCAAAGCGGGTGCGAACGGACATGCGATCTTTCTCAGTAGATACAATGAGACCTCCCGGGTTATAAAAACCTGGGAGGCCTATAATAATTAGACAAAAATACCAAACTTTTGCTATACTTCCAAAGCGATGATATCAGCCATCCATCATATCAGTTCATTGGAGCGTCCGGAACTCGCTCCCTACAAGACGCTGCGGCGGCCCGTTGAGCATCTCGCTCAGGGCATCTTCGTTGCAGAAGGCGAGAAGGTCATCATCCGGCTTCTCGAGAGTACACTCGTTGTCCGCTCCATCCTCCTTTCGCAGGATTGGTTCGATATGCATCATGGACTGATCGAACGGAATCCTCATACGATCGAGGTATTCATCGGCGAGAAGCGTCTGCTGGAGTCGATCGTCGGCCATGAACTGCACCAGTCCATTATGGGAGTGGCCTCCGTCCCCCCGCAGCTGCGCAGTGATGAACTGCTTGAGGAGAGGAATGAACATTCACTGGCGGTGATCGTGGACGGATTGACGAATGCAGAGAACATGGGAGTGATCGTGCGGAACTGCGTCTGTTTCGGTGTAGATGCGCTATTGGTGCTCCCTACCTCCTGCGATCCGTACCTCCGGAGGTCCGTCCGCAATTCCATGGGAAATATCTTCCAACTGCCTGTCATCTATATCCAGGATACGGTTCAGGAACTCACCCGCCTTCGTGAGAATGGATACAGGATCATCGGTGCTCATCCTCATCCCGACAGCATCGATATCCGCAAGGCCGATAATTCCGGGAAGAGGATCATCGTCCTCGGTGCAGAAGGACACGGCATCTCGAAGGAGGTTCTCGCACTATGTGATCTCTTCGTCACGATACCGATGAAGGAAGGTGTCGACTCCCTCAATGTTGCAAGTGCGAGCGCCGTGATGCTGTGGGAGATACAGCGGCATTGAATGTTCGGTGAGAACAGTGTGCGAAGCTGGAATGCCGCGGTGCTTCGGAAGCTACTCCCCCATGATCTCGACTCACTTCATCGCATGATGAAATCCATCCGGAAATTATCCATCCTTGTCGTAGGATTCTGCTGTCCATTCGTCAGCCGCGGTACCTCTTTATACACATATTCCTTCAATTCCCTGATGGAGACCTTCCCGTTGGAGTTCCCGTCCGCACTTCCGTTCTTCATGCCGTTCAGGATCGAATAGGTGAACACCCCGTTCTTCCATTGTGAGCTTTCCAGTGCGAATTCACGCGCACCGGAAGCACTGATCACGATGGCCCCCGTCCCTCTCCGCACATCGGGGA
>JAVBYA010000254.1 GCA_030824295.1 Bacteroidota bacterium | reverse complement strand
GTGTAGCTGAGCAGAACGAACGGGACGATGGCCAGTCCCTCCCAATACTGCGGCGGCAGGATGTACCGCTGTCCGAAGAATTTGTATTGGATGACATCCTCAAGAAAGAAGGAGAGCACGAGGAAGACGACCGCACAGATGGCAAGATAGTACGTCATGACGCGTGAGAAGAGCCGTTTCGCATCCGGATCCTTGGCGTGCGACAGGAAGAAGGGGCGCCAGGCGAACTCGAACATGCCGGTGATGAGCGCCATGAAGATGCCGAGCCGGAAGTTGGCCTGATAGATGCCGACCGCCGAATCGTCCATGAGCAGCTTCAGGATCGGCCGGTCCACCAGCTGCAGCGCGATGCCGGAAAGCCCGACCGGAACGATGGGCAGTCCGAACTTCAGCAATTCTTTCAGCAGTCCTTTATGGAATGACAGCTGCAGCTGCGATGCGGTCGTGGGGATGAGGAACAGGAACGTGCAGAACGAGGCGGCAAGATTGCTCAGGAAGATCCCTTCGATCCCCCACCGCAGGTGATAGACGGTCACGATGTTCAGGACGACGGTCAGTACGATATTGAAGATCTTCGTCCCGGCAAAGAACTTCGCGCGCCGCTGCAGCCGGAGTGATGCATACGGCACCATCACCACCGCATCGAAGAACATGATGCCGGCGGTATACATGATCACCCGGTACAATCCCGCATCGATCTGGAAGACGGAGGTGAGCGGCACGGAGAACAGGAGCATCAGCAGTGAGAAAAGTCCGGACATGAGCGCCACAGAGAGGTACGGCGTACTGAAGTTGTCCTTCTCGCTGCCGATCTCCTTCGCCGAAGCGAACCGGAAATAGGATGACTCCATCCCGAAACTGTAGAAGATGATGATGAACCCGATGTAGGAATAGACGTTCGCGACCACACCGAACTCCGCCGTCGTGAGGATGTTCGCATAGAGCGGAACGAGGGCGAAGTTGAGCAGACGGGCAAGGATGGTGCTGACGCCATAGATGGCGGTATCTGCACCGAGCCGTTTGAGTTGTTCGAACATAGGATGGGGTTACCGCTGCGGAACGGCAGCGTTCATGAACGGAATTCCAGCGAGATGTCCAGCGCTTTGGGGGAATGGGTCAGGGCTCCGACCGAGATGACGTCCACGCCGGTCTCGGCAATGGCGCGGACGGTCTGCAGGTTCACGCCTCCCGACGCCTCCACTTCGATGGCACCATTGATGAGTTTCACCGCTTCGGCCATTGCCGGCAGCTCATAATTGTCCAGCATGATGCGGTCGATTCCGCCAAGGGCGAGCACTTCCCTCACCTGGTCCAGCGTTGTTGTTTCGACTTCGATCTTCACATCGATCTGCCGGGCCTTCAAATACTCTTTGCATCGTTTCACGGCGGCGGTCACACTGCCGGCGGCTGCCACATGGTTGTCCTTGATGAGCACCATCGAGTCGAGCGCGAACCGGTGATTGATCCCGCCTCCGTCCAGGACCGCCCGCTTGTCCAGCATGCGGAGTCCGGGAACGGTCTTACGAGTATCGGTGATGCGCGCCTTGGTACCGGCAACGGCGTGCACATATTTATGCGTCAGTGTGGCGATGCCGGACATGCGCTGCAGGAAATTCAGTGCGACCCGTTCGCCGGTGAGCAGACTCCGCACCGGACCGTCCAATCTGCCGATGACGACCCCCTGTTCCACGAGTGCGCCGTCGTCGAGCACGGTACGGAAGGTCACTTGCCCGTCCACCGTACCGAACACGATGCCGACCACATCCATTCCGGAGATGATGCCGCTCTCTTTCACGACGAATTCCGCCGTGCCGAGCTGCTCTTCCGGGATGAGCGATTCGCTGGTGATATCGCCGAATCCGACATCCTCGAACAATGCCTGTTCGATCAATCGGCCGACGCGGCTGTCATTCAGGTACTGGTCAGACATTCTTCTTCGGCAGCAGGATGGGAATACCGTCGTTCACATCGAACACATTCTTGCAGGATGTGCAGGTGAGCGTCGATTCCTTCTCGTTATAGGAAAGCTCCCCTTTGCAGTCGGGGCAGCAGATGATCTCCAGCAGGTCTTGTTTGATCATAATGGGAAATACCTTTGTATGACGTTGCGATATTCTTGAGGGGGACGGATAGGCCTGCCTGAAGCGGCGTTCACGAATGCATGCACGGTATGACCGGTCACCAGCAGATCCGTCTGGTCGTTCCGTGTGATCTCGTAGTGGATGGTGAGCTTCATTGCCGGCAGTTCGCGCAGCGATGCTTTCACATGCAGGATGTCATCGTAGACCGCGGAGCGTTTGTAGTGTGCATGGGCTTCCAGCACCACAAGATAGAATCCTTCCCGCTCGATCTCGGCATAGGTGAGTCCGATGCTGCGGAACAGGTCTGTCCGCGCTTCTTCGAAATATGGAAGATAGTTGCCGTGGTAGACGACCTTCATCGCATCGGTCTCGGCATAGCGGACCCGGATGTCGGTCGTACTGGAGACGCCGGGTTCACTCATTCCATGCACCCATGGCGCAGAATTTGTCCACCCGTTTCTCGATGAGCTTCTCGGGTTTCAGTTTCCCGAGCACTTTCAGTTCTTCCAGGATGGCATCCTTCAGGATGAGAGCGGCCTGCTGAGGATTGCGGTGCGCACCTCCCTGCGGTTCCGGGATGATGCGGTCGATGATCTTCTGTTCCAGCAGGTCCGGCGGGGTGAGCCGCAGCGCTTCGGCTGCCTGTTCCTTGAACTCCCAGCTCTTCCAAAGGATCGAAGAACATGATTCCGGTGCAATGACCGAATACCAGGTGTTCTCCAGCATCAGCATCCTGTCCCCTACACCGATCCCGAGCGCACCGCCGGATGCACCTTCACCGATGATGGTCACGATGATGGGGACCGGGAAATGGGACATCTCGAACAGATTGCGGGCGATCGCTTCTGCCTGTCCGCGTTCTTCCGCTCCGATACCGGGATAGGCGCCGGGTGTATCGAGCATGGTGATGATGGGGCGTTTGAACTTTACAGCAAGGCGCATCAAGCGGAGCGCCTTGCGGTATCCTTCCGGATTCGGCATGCCGAAATTGCGGTAAAGATTGGATTTGGTATCACGTCCTTTTTGCTGCCCGATGATCATCACCGGTTGACCGTCGATCTTCGCGAATCCTCCTACGATAGCCTTATCATCCCCATAGGACCGGTCCCCGTGCAGTTCCACGAAGTCGGTGGTCATATGCTGGATATAATCGAGAGTATACGGGCGTTCGGGATGGCGGGCGAGCTGCACACGCTGCCAGCGGGAAAGGTTCGAGAAGACGTTCTCTCGCAGCTGACTCACTTTCCGCTCCAGCGTCTTTACCTCTTCCGAGACATCGACATTGTCGGACAGGTTTCTGATCTCTTCGATCTTCTGTTCCAGCTCGTATATCGGCTTTTCAAAATCGAGTACAACTTTTGCCATGTTCACTCCCAACGGATTCGGGGAAAATGTTACCGGCGGCGGAGATGCCGCTGCAGGGTCTTTACGATGATCTCCAGGTCAAGCATCAGGGACTGGTTCTTCGCATAATACAGGTCGAACTGTTCCTTCTCTTCGGGGCTCATCCCGCGGTCCTGCCGGATATGGATCAGTCCGGTGATGCCGGGTTTCCCCCAAATGATGTTCTTCACTGCCCCGGTGTGAGGACTGTGGAGTCCAACGATGCTCATCGACCCCGCCAGTACCTTGGGCAGACGGGCCACGGCGCCGAGGA
>JAVBYA010000391.1 GCA_030824295.1 Bacteroidota bacterium | reverse complement strand
TTGGCCCGCTCCCGCAGTCCGATCAATCCCAATCCGCTCGTAATCGCTTCCGTATCGAACCCGCGGCCGTTGTCCCACAGCGATGCGGTCAGTCCCTGCTCCGTCAGACGGATCATCACCGATGCCTGCGCGGCGCCGGAATGCTTCAGCACATTGTTGATCCCTTCCTGGATGATACGGAAGAAATTGATCTCCTGATCACGCAGGATGAAACCGTCGATCTCATCCACGTGAGAGACCCATTCGATGGAGGAGGATTGCTGAACCTGTTCCACGAGATGCAGCAATGTTTCACGCAGACCGAACTGCTCCAGATGCACGGGCCGCAGACCGTGGGAGATCGAGCGGACATCGTTGATGGAGGACCGGGCACTCTCAGCGATCTCTTTCAGCTGTTCGGTCATGGCTGCCGGATCCTGCACAACATTCAGCGCCATCTCCACGCGGTTCTTGATGATGAGGATCTGCTGTCCGAGTCCGTCGTGCAGGTCCGCAGCGATACGGCGCCGTTCCTGCTCCTGCGATTCGATCAGCTGTTCTGCGAAACGCAATTGCACCTTCTTCTCCTTCTCCAGCTGCGTCACGCGAAGATAGTATGCGGATGGTCCGCTGACAAGAAAGAACAGCACAACGAGGGTCCGGAACCACCACGTCATCCACCATGGAGGTGTGATCGTGATCCGGAGCGTAGCGCCGTGCTCGTTCCAGAGCCCGTCGTTGTTCGAACCGATCACGCGGAAGATCCACGATCCGGGCTGAATGGTGGTGAAGTATGCTTTGCTTCTGCCCCCCGCTTCCACCCAGGGGATCTCTTCACCATCCTCAAAGAGCGAATACCGGTATCTCACTTTCGTGCGGTCAACATACGACAGCGACGCGTAGTGTATCTCGATCGTAGCGCTGTCGTACGGCAGAACGATCTCGGCATCGGCATTCCGCGCTTCCCCGCCGACGAACACTTTCTCGATCTTCACCGGCGGCACGATCGTGTTCGGCAGGATCGAACGCGTATCGACAATGGCCACTCCCTGGACCGTGGGGAATATGATCCTTCCCTGCTCGTCCTTGATCGCCGACGGCTGGAAACCGCCGTTGGTCTCCTGGGAGTTCATCCCGTCCGGCACTGAGATCACCATCGAACGGCTGATCCGTTGTTGACGGTCCGCAAGGTCGTTCAACGCTTGTTTGGCGACTCGCATGATCCCGCGATTGCATCCCATCCAAAAATTCCCGCCGTCATCCTCGATGATGTGAGAGATGATATTATCATACAACCCGTCCGCCGTGGTGATATTGACCACCTTTCCATCGTTCATCCGGAAGAGCCCCTCCCCGTACGTACCGAACCACATTGTGCCGGACGAATCCTTATAGATAGCGCGGACATAGATATCGGAACTGGACCTTCTTTCATCTTCCGCATCCCTTAAGCCGACAAGAGTGAATGCGTCATCCTTCATCGTGAACAGTCCGTTCGTTGTCCCGATCCACAGTGTCCCGTCCCGATCTTCATATAATGCCCGGACATCCACGCCGAGCAATCCGTCGCTTTTCGAGTAATGCCGGAACCGTGTACCGTCATAGACGAACAGACCATTCAGGCATCCGATCCAGATCCTCCCTTTCGCATCCTCCAACATCGAGAAGATATCCACTCCGTAAAATCCATCGGATGAATCGAAGAGGTGTTTCGTCTTCCATCCTGCATCGTACCGCTCCAGAACCCGTGAGCCGACCCACAAACGGCGCCGGGAATCTTCGAACACAGACCACGTGCACAGATTGACCAACGATGAATTCAATGACGAATACACCGTCTTCGAACCGTCCCATTCGTAGAGTCCGCCGCAGTTGGTCCCGAACACGGTCCGTCCATCCTTCAGCCGCGTCATGGAAAGCATCTTCTCCTCCATCAGGCCGCTCTTCCTGTCGATCATCGTGATGTACGACGGCCGTAACCGGATCAATCCATGGGAGGGAGACCCGGTCCAATAGTTCCCTTCATGGTCCTGAATGATGACATTGATCTCACGATCCACCTCTCCCTTGACGGTACGCAGCGGTTTGAACCGGTCCCCGTCCAGCCAGCTGATGCCGTTGAATCCGGTCGTCCATAATCGGTCATCGCGGTCCACATACCAATACCGGGTGTAGGGAGATGGAAGACCATCCGAAGGACCATATCGGCGGATCGTTCCATTGTGATACCGAATGACACCGTCACCAGTGGTGGCAAGCCAGACCTGGCCGGACCCTTTCGGATATTCGATGGCATCCTGGATATTGTTGGACAGTGTGCCGATGAGATCCTCCACGAGCACGACGGAATCGCCGACCGTGCGAAGCAGCTGGCGTTCGTGAGCCATCCACACTCCCCCGGGATCATTCAGTGCTTTGCGGACGATCACCGGATCTCGGAGCAGCGGAACCTCTTTGAATGTTGAATCGGAGAACCGGTACGGCTTCCCGTTCGCGGAGATCCACAGGACCCCGCGCGCGTCCTCTATATATTTGAGCGGTGAGTAGGTGTGCGTCTCATCGACGATCGTGAACGACTTGAACCGACCGTTCTTATAGCGCACCACTCCCCGTTCGGTGCTGCACCAGATGGCGCCGGTGCGGTCCTCAAAGAGATTCAGCATCCTGTCGGACGGGATCCCCGGCGTATTGGCACGATCGAAGGTCGTGAATGATTCACCGTTGAATCGCACCAATCCGCCGAAGGTTGCCATCCAAAGGTAACCGTCACGGGATTGGAGGATGTAGTTCACAGAACTTTGCGGTAATCCGTCATCCATCGTCCATTGTTCGGTGATGAAACGGTCCGGCGGGGGTGACTGAGCCGCCAGTGAGAAGGGGAACATCAGTACACAAAACAGAAGAAGTGCCGATATACGGGTGGGAGTGGTCACGCACTCCATGATACGCATCATGGATATAAAATTCAATCGCAGAGAAGCACTTTCGCGGTGAACGGGGAACAACCGGCGGCAGTGGAAGTTACCGAACTGCTGACCATTCGCAGGATCCCGGTATTTGATGCTGCAGCCGGCGTGACACAATTCAAGGGAGAGAGTGCCGTGACCGACGTTGCGCCGACGGGGCGAACACGGACGGAATACACTCTGCCGGCGAGCCCGGATGCATCCCCGCGCACGATGCATGTCCGGATCCCCATGGCTCTTCCCGCAGCACCGTCCGCCGCCGGTGGGATCGTCACTTTAGAAGCGTCATCTTGCGCATCAATTGTTTCCCGTTGAACTGCAGCCGTGCAAAATATACACCGCTGGAAAGATGCGATGCATTCCACACAACGGAATATGTCCCGGCGGTTCGTTTCCCGCTCTCCAATGTTGCCACGTTCCTCCCCATTACATCAACGACCTCCACGGTGATATGCGCAGCAGCAGCGCTGCTCCCCGTCTGCAGTTCCGGGATACTGTATTGTATGGTCGTTGCCGGATTGAAAGGATTCGGGAAATTCTGTTCGAGCGCAAACTCATTCGGGACCGATCCCACCGTCACTTCCACTTCGGCGGAATAGGAGTGATGCCCGTCCCGGTCGAGCTGTTTCAAACGATAGACATATCTCCCTGCCGACGCAGTGCGGTCGGAGAAGGAGTATTCTTTCGGAGCATTCGCTGTGCCGCTCCCTTCCACAAAACCGATCCTGCTCCACCCTCCCCCTTGCAGAAGCCCGCGTCCGGCAGCGTGCGTCCGTTCCACTTCGAAACCATAATTATCCGTT
>JAVBYA010000235.1 GCA_030824295.1 Bacteroidota bacterium | reverse complement strand
TTCTTCTCGTACTGGTTCTCGTTGATGTAGGTGAGGATATGGATGAACATATTCGCCTCACTGTATCCCGGAAGAAGAGTGATGGCCTGACCGTCGCTTTTCAGGAAGAGGGTCGCGGGGTAGCCTGTCACTCCCATTCCCTGCGAGAACTCCGCCGGGGACATGGTCTGTCCGGCGAACGTGATCTTCTCGTTCGCTTCGGCATTCAGTTTGATGATCACGTAATTCTTGCTGAGATATTCGGACACTTTCTTATCCGCATACGTCGAAGCATCCATCTTCTTGCACCAGCTGCACCAATCCGTATAGACATCCACCAGGACCTTCTTCCCGGATTGTTTCGCCAGTTTCATTCCTTCGTCGAACTTCTTCCATTGCGGATTCTTTGCCTCTGCGGTCATAGTCAACGCAGCGAGGAGGACAATTGCGATTCGTAGCAGTTTCATGGATTCTCCTGATGATTACTGTATCCTGAACAGCGGAACGGCGGTATCGGTTCCAGGTTCAGAGGGTCGTGGTCCTTTGTATGATGCGGTCAACCACCGTTTGGATCCCGATCTCTTCGAACGTACAGACCTTCGGATCGCCGGGACAGCGCCCCTGGCAGTATCCTGACTCCGGTTCGATGACCACTGCATCATTCCCCAGCGAACCCCATAATTTCGACGAACAGGCGGGAAGAGGGCAGAACATGGTGATGGTCGGGACCTTTAATGCGGCGGCGATGTGCTGTGTGCCGGTACTCGATGAGACGAGCATGGTGAGCATCCCGGTGAGGGCCATCAGCTCCCGCAGATCCGATCCGAAATAGACGATATGCTGACCGCGGAACCGGTCGAACAGCCGCTCCATCACTGGATCGTTGATGCCGATGTTGATGAAGAGCTGATGCGTGCGGGAGAGCCGGTCACACAGCTCAACATACCGTTCCGGAGTCCAGTTCGGGACGGATCTGTTGGAACTGGGGTTGATACCGATGATCGGTCGATCAAGGGAGAATCCCCGGTTAGTCAGGAACGTGCGGGCGTCGCTCTTTTCCTGCTCTGTCAGATAGAGTTCTGTGGTGATATCGTCATTCGTCACACCGATGCGGCGTCCGAGATCCATCACGTAATCGGCTTCATGCCGCAGCGGGATATATTTGTTCCGGCTGACGGTGCGCGTTGCGGTGAGCCATTGGTAGAGTTTCCCGCCGACGCCGATCCGGCGCTTGATGCCTGCAAGGAACATCATCCACGCATGCCGTTCGCGCGGGAGCGGCATCAGTCCGGTGTCGAAGCGGTGCTTCCGGAGCACGGACACCTGACGCCAGAAACCGGCACGTCCGGCATCCTTCCCGGCAGGGTCATCGGTGATGAGAAGATCGATGTGGGGATCATGTTTCAGCAGCACGCCGGAGACGGAGTTGACCATCACGCCGACGAAAGACCCGGGGAAACTTTGCTTGACGGCGCGGATGAGCGGCGTGGTCAGAACGACATCGCCGATGCGGTCCGGACGGATGATGAGGATGCGGCGCTGTCTCATGGGAGCACGGAACGATAAACGGCCAAGGTCTTCTCCGCGACCTTGCTCCAGAGGAATTCGTCTTTCATCCGCTGTTTGATACGCGGGTCGACGGGAGTATTGAGTGTTGCTTCTATGCCGGCGCGGATCGAATCCACAGAGGTCGGTTCCACATACGTTGCGAGATCGCCGAAATAATCCTTCGTTCCGCCATACGGCGTGATGACGATGCGGGCGCCGGCAAGCGCTGCTTCCAGCGCGGCGATGCCGGGCGTTTCGAACTGGGAGGGCAGGGCAAAGAGCGACGATGCCGCGTACGCCGAGGCGAGCATCTCCGACCCGTTATCGAATCCGGGGATGATGAGGATGTTCTTCGACCCGTTCGCTTCCGCCATGCATTGCCGTGCATACGGGGAATCGGTGACCTTGCCGATGATGACGGATGGATGGTCGATCTGCTTCAGCGCACGGATGGTATTGAGCATGTTCTTCCGCTCCGGTCCGATGTGTCCTACATTCAGAATGAAATCCTTCAGTCCGTATTTTTTTGTGAACAGGGACGCGTCACCGAATTCGAACCGCGGTTCAACACCGTTCGGCACGACCGTTACCTTCTTCGCCGGGATGTTCATTCCTTCCGATATCAGGCGGCCTTCCTCCGTAGTGTTCGGCAGGACCGCTCTGGACCATTCACACACCTGCCGCGTATACTCATAGTTCGTCCAGATCCCCGAGCGGACCTTCTTGAGAAGTGCATTCGCTTTCAGCGTCGCGCTGATGAGCGCCGGGGAATGCCTTGTGAAGAAGATGGATGAGGTGACGAAGGGGATACCGAAACTATGGAAAGTGGAAGCGAGATGGAATGTTGACAGATGAGCCGCGAACAGATGCACCAGATCCGCTGATCCTTTCCCGAAATGTTCCCATGGATCCAACAGCGAGACCTCAACGCCGAGTTCTTCCAGTCCCCGTTTGGTCTGCAGCACCTGGACGCGCGGACCTCCGTGGATCATGGAGAGCGATTCATAACATGCTAATGTGATCTTCATTCCGTTGCCTTTATCCACCAATCCAATGCATTCTGTAGGAAATGTCCCGGCCGCCGGTTCCGTGTCCGCATAATGTCGTGCGGGACAGCGGGCGGGACGGGGATGCTCCGGTATTTAAGTCCGTCGAGCGGGGTCGCGCCTTCTGGAACTGCGTATGCTTCCCGTCCGTCCGCAAAAGTGATACGGACGAATGTATCTTCCGCGGCATCGGTAGAAGTGAAACGGAGTCCGTCCGGTGAGACTGTTGTGTGCACACGGCAGGCATCGCGCTGCTTCCACCACGCTGCATACCGCTTGTACGGCATCATGCCGATGTTCGTGGAACGAATATACTGAAAAACTTCTTCAATCACGTTGTTCGTCCGGTGGCCCGGATGATGATAGAGGCAGATCGGTTCCCGTAATGCACGCTTTCGGTCGATCACCGAGACGAAATACCGGACCATCTCCTGCTCGGACATCCTCTCACGCCGCATCGTTCCGATACAGGTAGGATGGACCGGAAGCTGCACGGCCGAGGAACGGATTCCGTTCAAACGCGGAAAGGAGGGAAGATCGTCATAATCATACGAGAACTCGGATGAATAGCGGAAGCCCAGTTCCTGAATGGCCGTCCCGACCGCACGGTTCCAGGCACCGGTCGGTGCAGCGATCCCAACGGCATCGAGTCCGTTCTTCCGAAGCAGCATCAGTGCTTTCTCGAAATTCTCCTTGTTGAGCAGTGCACTGGTGTAGATGATGTGTTCGTAGCAATGGACGGCGATCTCCTGATCCCCGAACGTACGGAAATGGTCCAGCCATGGTTCATGGCTCTTCACATCCAGGAACCACGTTGTCGGTACAGCGTACCGTTCGCTGAGCGTGAATATCTCATCGATCTCTGCTTTCGTGCCTTTGTCCGAATCGATACGGAACGTGGCGATGCTCTGCTCATCACGCGGATAGAACCATTTGTGAATGAACGGCAGTCCGCGCTGATGGTGGAGGAATTCCATATGCGACATCAGCATCTGACGGAGCGGCATTTTGGTCCGCCGTGCGACCCGTTCGTGCGGCAGCCGGTGCCGGTCCGCGTGGAAGCTTCTCCGTGCCGATGCGTCTGCAGTGAAGACCGTTTCGATATCTGCGCCGACATAGGAGATGAAGCCGTCCCCGATGTTCCCGGAATGGATGAGCACATCACCGTGGAAGAAC
>JAVBYA010000026.1 GCA_030824295.1 Bacteroidota bacterium | reverse complement strand
GTAAAGCCGCCCACCCAATACAATGAAATCAGTGAGAATAAGAAGAATGTCGCATATGCATATCTGAAGAACCGACCGAAAGAATCGATGGAGTCCACCATCAAAAGGAACGGTACCATACCAAAGCATGCCAAAATTCCCAATGGAAAAGGGGGGAACGAAAATCCCATAATGACGGCTGTCGCTGTCATTAGCGATATAAGGTATTTTTTCTCTTTTGTGAAGCTAAAATATTTTATCACAATAGGTTACTTACGTTGATATAGTTACAGTTCTATTGACTGGCAATACACGTTCAGTAAGATACACCATGAGCCAGCCGATCCCAAAACCGATCAAGCCTCCGGCAACAATGTCCGATGGATAATGCACACCGACATAGGGACGGGATAATGCGACGATGCTCGCAAAGATGAGCCAATAGTATCTTTGGCGTGGGTAATAATGACCGATCACAGCAGCGGCTGCAAAATTATTCACCGCATGCGAGGATGGGAACGATAAACCACCTCCGCAGCCGACCAACATCCTTACCCCTTCCAATGCCCGGCACGGCCGGATCCTGCCGAACAGTTCCTTTAAAAAGGAACTGTTCAATTGATCACTGATGATCAGCGTAAGGACCAACACTCCTATCATTGTCCGTCCTGTGCGTCCGCCGCGGACCGCCATGAACAGAACGAAAAGAACGACAGCTACCCGGACGGCAAGCAGCTTATTGAAGTCAGTCAACACCGGGAGGACAGCATCGAACAGCGGGTTGGCCATCGAATGATTGATGAAGAAGAACAGTGCGACATCGATGGAGTAAAGCATATCAAGCATTGTTCTTCCCTCTGCGTCTATGCCAGAAAATGCCGAGTATCACAAGAGCGATAACGATAAGAGCTGTAACGATTTGACTATATGTGGTTAAATAAGAACCTATCTGTTCCCAATTCTGTCCAAGCAAGGTTCCGGCATATAATAATATCCCGTTCCACAACATTGCGCTGACAAAACAGAGGATGGCCGTAGGGAGGAATTTCACTTCGGCCATACCGGCAAAGAAGCCCACCACGGCCCGTGTTCCGGAGAGGAATCGGTTGATGACGATCAACCAATACCCATAGTGTCTGAACCAGCGTTCTACCGTATGGACCGAATCCAGCGGGAGAAATTTGATCTTTCCCTGTTCGATGATACGAACTCCGAACCAATCCCCGATCTTATACATGCTCATAAAGCCGGTCGTGCTTCCGAGAGTTGCGATGAACAATGAGGTTACCATATCGATATGTCCGATCCCGATAAGGTACCCTCCCGCCACGATCATTACATCGCTGGGGGACGGAGGAAAAATATTCTCAATATAGGCTATGAAGAATATCGCAGCATAAACCCACACGGGATCCAACTGCTGAAGATATGTGATCAGTGATTCCAATTGTCTACAATGAGTGTGAGAAGATCATTGCAACCGCATGTGCAACAGCACCTTGTCCGGTTCCAATGAATCCGAGTCCTTCGTTTGTGGTTGCTTTGACCGATACCCTTTCGACGGCGATACCTGCTGCTGCCGCAATATTCGCTCTCATGGTATCGACGTACGGTGCGATCTTGGGACGTTCCATGACCAATGTTGCATCGATATTCCCTATCGAAAACCCATGCTCCTTCAGCAATCCGACGACATGCGAGAGCAGTACCAGACTGGATATTCCTTTGAAGGCTGCATCGGTATCCGGAAAGTGTTTCCCGATATCACCAAGAGCAGCGGCACCGAGTAATGCATCGCATACCGCATGCAGCATTACATCTGCGTCGGAATGCCCCAGTAATCCGCGTTCCGAGGGGATTTCTACACCCCCCAGGACCAGTTTCCGTCCTTCAGAGAACTGATGGACGTCGAATCCGAACCCGATACGGTTATTCATGCTTTGATCTTGAAATTGATGAAAAGATGGTGTGCTTCTCCCCATTCGACCGATACCTGGTTCACTCGGGCGAGTTTAGGGCCTTTGTTCAATTCCTTTATAAAGTCTTCGATCCAACTTCTCTTCCCTTCCACTTCGAGGAAGACAGAACCATCCTGGCGGTTCTCAACATATCCCGCCAGATCGTATTTTCGTGCCGTCCTGTCCGCATACCAGCGGTAGCCGACACCCTGGACCATGCCGCTCACGGTGATCTTCGCATTGACGGTATTCACACTTCCTCCACGGCCGTTCTCTTGCCGAAAAGGCCCATGATGCTGTCAGAGAACTCCGAAACGAGGATCCCTGCAACGATGAGTGCCGCTCCGATGATACCGGTCAACCCGAGCATTTCACCAAGGACGAAATATGCCAGAACGGAAGCGATCACCGGTTCGATGGTGAAAATGATCACCGCTCTGGTCGGTGTCGTATCCTTTTGGTAGCGTGTCTGCACATATGTCGTGAAGACTGTCGCGCAGATTCCCATATAGAGTAATGAGCCAAGCAACCGGGCTGTCGGCTCGAAGACGATGGTCTCGAACGGCACAACGAGCAGGGCCGTGAGTGTGGTAACGCTCACTTGAATGAACGAGACATGCAGGACATTCTCTTCTTTCGAAAAGATATCCAGATAGACGATATAGACACCGAAGATCAGGGCGGAGATCAGGACGAGCAGATCGCCGGTATTCAATTCCGAACCGGTCGGCGATGTAAGCAGATACAATCCATACGTGACGATGACGATCCCGATGATATTCCCTGCCTTCGGCGGTCTGCGTTCAAGGATGAGCTGAGCGAGCGGTGTGAAGATGACCATCAATCCTGTGATGAAAGCGGATTTCGAAGCGGTGGTCAGATAGATGCCGTTGTTCTGCAGCAGGATGCCGGTGCCGAGCATTGCGCCGAGGATGACCGACTTGATGACAGTGCTACGTTTGATGGTCCGTAATTGCGGGAAGAGGAATACCGCGAAGACCAAGGCGCCGATGCCGAAGCGTGCGGCAATGAACAGCGATGGGGAAATATCCCCTGAACCTGCCTTCACGACAACAAAGGTACTGCCCCAGATGAACGTGGTGGCGAACAGCGCCAATTCCGCCCGTCCGCGCGTCGTCATTTCATATCCAGTTTCTTGATGACCGATTCCGGGATCATCTTGAATGCGAGCATGATGAAACGCCAGAACCATTTGGAATAGATGAAGTCCTTCCCTGCCTGCTGTGCGGTGAAGATATCCTTCGCAACCTCCTCGGGAGATGCGGTGATGATGCCGGGTGTTTCTCGGCCTTCGATCATCTTCGTGCGGATGAATCCCGGATGGACCGTCAGGACCTGTACTCCGGACGGGAACAATCGATTCCGAAGTCCGGACAGGAATGCGGTGAATCCTGCTTTCGCGCTCGCGTACACGTAATTGCTTTTACGTCCTTTCTCTCCCGCAACGGAGCTGACGCCGACAATGAAGCCGCTTTTCCGCTGCTCCATCTCCGCTGCGATCAGATGCACGATGGAAACAAGTCCGGTGAAATTCGCATTGATCACCTCTGCCGCAGCAGTGAAATCATTCTCCGACCGCTTCTGGTCCCCAAGTATTCCTGCGAGACAGATGATGCCGTCCGGTTTCACCGGCAGCGATGCGTAGAACGCGGCATGTGTCTCGGTCCGCGTGACATCCAATGCATAAGCCGCAGCATCCACATTGTAGCGGATCTTGATATCCGCCGCATCGTTGACGAGTTTCTCGTAACTTCGGCTGGCAAGATAGATGCTGTATCCCGCTTTAGCATAAAGGTATGCAAGAGGCCG
>JAVBYA010000446.1 GCA_030824295.1 Bacteroidota bacterium | reverse complement strand
AACAAGCGGAGAGTATTGAACGCCGTCACCGAACGCATAGCGTCCAGGGATGGTGATGGGAAGCTTCCCCGCTGCCGGCTGTTCACCGAACATCACTTCTGCCGCCGCTTCCACCGATGCACGGGATGCGCCGTACGTGACCACATACGCATCCGGTTTGGGGATATCCATAGCTACATACGGATTCCCGATTGATACAACGATGAACGGCTTCTTCATCGCCGCGATGGCATTCATCGCCTCCCCTACCTTTTTGGAGAGGAAGCCGGTCATCGACTCCGACCGGGTGAAATACTGGAACTGACAGATGATGAGGTCCGCCCCTTTGAGTTTCTTCTGCAGGTCGTCGAACTCCTGCTGATTGCTCCGGGGATCGATGCGGACCAGTTCCATCCGTTTCCGTCCGAACAATTCGTCATGCAGATCGTCCGCACTGTCCGGATCCTCCGTGTCGGCGAAGACCACATCCACGACCCGCTTACCGTTCAGATTCCGCAGCGGCAGGATGCCGTTCTCATTCCCAAGCACTGTCACCGAACGGCGGGCAATGGTCCTGACCAGCGCAAGATGCTCACTGTCCGCCACTACGGCCGAGACCGCATCCGCATCCACGAACCGTCCCGTGTCGAGTCCGGCCCACTGTTTATACTGCAGCATCTTCCGCACGGACCGGTCAAGCCGTTCCATGGTGATCTCACCCCGCATCACTGCCGCAACGATGGAGTCGATGGCGGTGTCGGTATCCGGGGACATCAACAGCACATCTGCTCCGGCGATGAACGCACGCTTGGCGGCCTCACCGGGAGGATGCAGCAGCGTGATCCCTTTCATCGCCAGCGCATCGGTGACGATCATCCCGTCGAACTTCATCGTATTACGGAGGAGTCCTGTCGTCACATTCACGGATGCCGTAGCGGGAATGGAATCGGATGCATCGAATGCCTGTGCGTGGATATGCGCGATCATCACGGACATCACGCCGGCGGCGATGGCATCGCGGAACGGAACAAGCTCCAGCGAATCGAACCGTTCACGCGTGAAATGGACCGTCGGGAGGTCCAGATGCGTATCGAGATCGGTGTCGCCGTGACCGGGAAAATGCTTCACGGTCGCGATCACCCGTTCGGACTGGGTCCCGCGGATGAACGCCTGCGCGAAGGAACTGACGAGCACCGCCGACTCACCGAATGAGCGGGTGTTGATCACCGGGTTCTTCGGATTATTATTGATATCCACCACCGGCGAGTAATTCTGATGCATCCCCATCGCGCGCATCTCTCGTGCGGTGGCAGCTCCCATGGCCGAAGCGAGAGACGTATCCCGCGTGGCCGCCAGCGCCATTGCCCGCGGGAAGGTGGATGCTTCCTGGATGCGCATGCCCGGTCCCCATTCGAAATCGACCGTCATCAGCAGCGGCACCTTCGCCGCACGCTGCAGTTTGTTGGCGTTCATCGCAAAACCGTACGCCGAACCATGCGAGAAGTAGAATCCGCCCACCCCTTTTTCCTTTGCAAACCGGATATTCTCCCGCATGGTCTTCCCGTCATCCGTCAGATATCCTGCGCGGGTCCAGATGATGAAGAGTTGACCGACCTTTTCCCGGACGGACATTGCATCCAACGTGGAGGTGACCCAATCCTGCGGCGGTGTGTTCGTTGCTGAAGAAATCGGTGTCGCAGGAAGCGACTGTGCGGATTCCGGAGCGGAGCAGCCGGCAAGGAGAAGTACAAACAACAGCACAGCAGAGTGAATGGCAATTCTCATAGGGATGTTCTCGATAACCGGACAGTGAAGTAGGGTTTTGACACGGCATCCCGTAAATACGGGATTGCTATTCGCTCAAAATAAACGGAATATCGAAAGTAATGTAACAGAAAAATCATATAGACGAAACAGAAAATCCAATGAAAGTCCCCCTATGAGACCCCGTCGTTTTTTCCTCCACACCTTCTCCATTCTCTTCATCCTGTTCCCATGCGTTCTTCAATCGCAGACCATCCCTCCTCCCCCCATCGAGTGGGGCGAGATACCGCGCGCGGACCTGGAGATGACCAGCTATCCGAAAGATTCCAGCGCTTCAGCGGTGGTGCTGTGTGATTATGGAGAGACGAAGCTGCAGGATAATTTCAATTTGAAGTACACCCGGCACCTGCGCGTGAAGATCCTCAATGAAAAGGGGTTCCGCTGGGGAACGATGTCCATCTCCGTGGATCCGGACAGGGAGAACGGAGATTACGTCGACGAGATCGAAGGGGTCACCTATGTGCTGGACCCGCAGGGGAAGGTGAAGGAATTCGAATTGGACGAGGATGACATCTTTGAAGAAGAGGTCTCTCAGAATGTACGGCGGCACAAGTTCACACTGCCGGGTCTCACGCCGGGCTGCGTCGTGGAGATCCGTATCTCGATCATATCGAAATCGCTCTTCGGTATCCGCGGATGGGTGTTCCAGGACGATGATCCGGTCCTGATGAGCGAGTACCGATTGATCCACCCTTCTGCGATCGTCTTCGCCGTACTGACGCGGGGCTACGAAAAGATGTCAGCGTACGACCACTTCGAAACGAAGATGCATTATTCCGGTGATGTGGCCAGTTATTACGGGAACCGCATCGTTGACTGCCGCTTCTGGCGCTGGGTGATGAAGGATATCCCGGCGATGCGGACGGAACCGTACATCACCACGGTGAGCGACTACACGAGCCGTATCGATCTGCAGTTATCCGGATACGCCATGCGGGGCGGAGGAGTGCAGCGGGTGATCAGCACCTGGGAGCAGTTCGTAGAGGACCTTATGAAGGAGAAGAATTTCGGGAAGGTCCTCGCTGATCCGGGCGATGCAGAAGACGTTGCAAAAGCGCTCACCGATACGATCCGTTCGCCGTACGAGCGGATGAAAGCAATACACCGGTACGTTTCTTCGACCATCACCTGGAACGGCCGGAACACGATGTGGGCAACACAGAAAGCGGAGGATCTTCTCGAATCGAAGAAAGGGTCGAGCGCGGACATCAACTATCTGCTTGTCGTGATGCTGCGGGCAGCAGGTATCCAGGCGGACCCGATGATCCTCAGCACGCGCAGCAATGGACAGACGCAGGAACTCTATCCCATTCTCGGACAATTCAACTATGGTGTTGCCCGGGCTGTGGTCGGCGGAACGGTCTATCCCCTCGATGCAACCAATCCGCTCCGTCCGTTCGACCTGCTGCCGGCCGGACTGCTCGGCGTCCGCGCCTATATCGTGGATCCCCAACAGGCGGTCTGGACCACCATCACCTCCCCGCTCCGCGGTATTTCCACCGTGGTCGCCACCATGAACATTCAAGCGGACGGTGCGGTGCGCGGCAGTATCAATGGGCTCTACAAGAACTATTTCAGCCATCTGCACCGGTCGAACCTGTCCGGCTCCACACCGGAGGCGATGGCCAAACAGCTCTTCTCGCTGAACGCATCCGGTCTGACGCTGGATTCTGTGGAGGTGGTGAACAAGGACTCCGGTGCGCTGCCGTTCATCCTGAAAGCCTCCGTTTCTTCCGAAGCATACGCGCAGAATGCCGGCAATCTTCTCTATATCAATCCGCATATGATCAGCCGGTATGATGAGAATCCGTTCAAGAATCCCATCCGGAAGTTCCCGGTGGATTACAATTATCCGAGGGAATACACCACGGTGGTGACGCTCATCCTTCCTGATTCGTTCGAAGTGAAGGAGCTCATCCCGGACCGGCGTCTGCCGCTCGGGAACGACCTCGTGTATTCCCGGA
>JAVBYA010000280.1 GCA_030824295.1 Bacteroidota bacterium | reverse complement strand
CGAAGGGATCGTGCTCAAACTGATCAAGATCTCCGTTCCTGCCCGTTCGAACGATGAGATCATCGAAGCATTCCGGAAAGCGATCACTCCAAGAACGAAGGTCATGCTGCTTTGTCATCAGATCAATCTCACCGGTCAGCTGCTTCCGGTGAAGGAGCTCTGTGCGCTCGGCAAGACGCACGGCATAGAAGTGATCGTGGATGGTGCTCACTCGTTCGCGCAGTTCGATTTCAAACATCAGGATATCGATTGCGATTATTTCGGAGTAAGTCTGCATAAGTGGTTCTATGCACCGAAGGGGACAGGAATGCTGTTCGTTCGGAAAGAGAAGATCAGTAAGGTGTGGCCGCTGATGGCAGCGGAGAAGAAGAATGTCAACGACATCCGGAAGTTCGAAGAGATCGGTACGCATTCCATCGCGCCGAAGCTCGCTATTGGGGAAGCGATCGCCTATCATCAGATGATCGGGGCCCGCCGCAAAGAGGAACGGCTGCGCTATCTCACGACCTATTGGGTGGAGCGGCTGCGGAAGCTGCCGAACATCTACTTCAATACACCGCTGCAGGGAAGAGAATACTGCGCCATCGCCAATTTCGGGATCTCCGGCATTTCACCTGTAGAACTCTCCGGATATCTTCAGTCCAAATGGAAGATCTTTACCACTCCGGTAGAGCACGAGGAATTCAAAGGGATCAGGGTCACTCCGAATCTCTATACATCGGTCAACGAACTCGACCGCTTCTGTGAAGCGGTCACGGATTTCACCGAAAAGAGGAGACCGAAATGACCGCCATCGGGACCTGTCACCTTTCAGATGGTATAAAATGCAGGCAATTTAAGCCCAAATGGTAGTCCGGAAGGAGAGGCAAAAACATTAAAATACTCTAACCGGCATGCTATTTCCATGTTTTTTGTATATTAAGTACATTATAGGACTAAAAGACTCAAACCGCTCAATTGCAATTCCGATCTGTCCGATCCTATGGGAGAAGTGCTGTTCACAACGAATGATGTCGCCGGTATTTTGCGTGTGGATAAATCCACCGTGAAACGCTGGACCGATGAGGGGAAACTGAAATGTTTCCGCACACCGGGAGGCCACCGCAAGTTCCATGCGGACGATGTCTATGCATTCATGAATGAACATGAGTATGACGCCCATTCCATTCAAACACTTCCCAAGATGATGAGCGATGAGATGATCATCCATTCCATCGTCCACCGGAGGGAGTTCAACGTCCTTCACTCGGTCTGTTTCTCTGCTGCTATCAAAGGGAGGAAGGATGAGGTCAATGCTCTGTTCCGCGAGACGCTCTCTGCCGGTGCATCCTTGACGGAATTGTTCGATCATGTGCTGCGGCCGACAACACGTAAGCTGGAGCACCTCGTGACATTGGAGAAGTTGACCGTGAGTGAATTCCACCTTGCCGTTAACGTCCTGACATCCGCAGTCATCCTGCTCCAGCAGCCGCCGAAGCAGGAGCAGAGGAACAAACGGACCGTCGTCTGCGTCTCACTTGGCGACAAGGCCGAAGAAGCAGAACTTGCCGCGCTGAATGTTCTGCTTGAGCAGAATGGTTATACGGTGATGAATCTTGGCTCAGGAGTGACCACACCGGCGGTCACACAATTCCTCACCCGGACAAAACCATACGCCGTCATCGTGTATTCATCATTCCCGTCCAGCGCTAATGAGACGGCGCAGGTCATTGACTATATCGCCGAATCAGCACGTGCGAACGGAACGCGATGTATGACGGCAGGATGTGCACCGACACATCATCTTTCCTCAACGGTTGAACCATTGGCGCACTGTAGCACATTCGCTGAAGCGGCGTCCATGCACTTCGAACTGATCGCTCGCTGAATCATTCCTCGGGCGTCCATCTGAGAATATCACATGAAGGAGCAATACTATGAACGGATATAAAATAATGGTAACACTGATGCTGCTCTCCGGCCTTTTGTTCGGGCAGGGGACCCGCATGGTCTTTGGTTCCTATGAAATGCAGGCGAACGCGTTCTTGAAGACAAAAAGCGGCAAGATCGCACTCACGGCCGTCCGAGGCGTGAAAGAGACAAAGGAAGAAGCGCTGTTCGGATATTGGCTCTCGGTGAAAGCAGCAGGCACGGAAACAGTGATCGATATCAAGGAAGGACAGCGTTCCATCGCGTCCGTGAATGCAAAGGACTTTGCATCCAAAGCAAAAGTGGAGAGTAACGGTACTGCTACGACGGCAACATATTCCATTGAACGCAGCGGTGTGTCATTGACACTGGTGCTAACGGCCGAAGTTGTTGCTGATCCGGGGATGCCGACCGGTTCTTTCATCCAGTACACACTCAGTGCCCGTTCTGCAGCTGCCAAGACACTCACCGCCGAAATGACACTCCAGGCGGACGGCTTTGTCCAAAAAGTTGGAGCGAATGGTATCTCCAGCAGCAGGGTGGAGAAGGGTAAACCAGTATATCCGTTCGTTCTTGCGGTCGGCAATACCGGTACGGTCCTCTCTTCTGAAAAGGGAGATCCCAAAATTCCCGGTCGTGCCCTGAAGTTCGCCGGTGCTCCCGTGCAGGTCAGTTCCGAACCCGCTGTATTGCTCTCTTTCCGGTCACTGGTCACGACAGTCTCCAATACGGAGAAAGCACTGGCGCAGAACGTTAATATAGAGAACTTCATTGCGTCGAAGAAAGCCAAGACCGAGATGGCATTGCTGAATACGGCAAGCAAATTGAACCCGTTCCCGGG
Source organism: Bacteroidota bacterium (assembly GCA_030824295.1). Taxonomy (GTDB): domain Bacteria; phylum Bacteroidota; class Ignavibacteria; order UBA10030; family UBA8401; genus UBA8401. Next base: position 1,021 of record JAVBYA010000280.1, on the reverse strand, counting down.
CGATACCATCACCTATTTTATCACGTATCACAACATCGGTACATCACCGGCTGAAGAGCTCACCATTTCCAATCCGATCCCGGCCAATACGAAGTATTTGGACAAGTCTGCACAGGGTGAGGATACGGAGATCACGTTGGAACGAAAAAAAGTGAACCTGCCGCAGATCGGTGCAGTAACGTCGATCAGCTGGAAAGTGAAGAAACGGATCAATCCGGGCGATGAAGGAACCGTTTCGTTGCGCGCGGTCATTCAATAGGTGCAACAGTTGTTCCGGCATCATCGCCTGATGGTGCCGGGACAGCATTTGTTCCCCGCTTTCAACTCCTTTTTCTCTCCGCACACAGCTTGCCGCAGATCATTTATATGTTAACAAGAGCCTGCCGGCACCGCATCCCTCAAAGTGATACTTTAGCCATCCGTTGCTAAATCAACGGTATTATGTGCTCGAAAGCACGCATTCCCTTGACAATGCGTTCCACTGTTTCTATTTTCACTATGCTTATTAGGGGGAATGATCCATAGTGCCGGGGAAACTGTGCATCATTGTTGATCACATCAGGATTTGAATGAAGCTCCTTGCTTCTCTATTTAAATTATTCTCGTTAGCAGCACTACTGTCCGCAACGGCATGGGGAGGGACGTACTATTCCCAGTCGAGCGGAAGTCCTTCTATTCTTGCCAATTGGAATTCCAATCCCGGCGGCGGCGGCAGTATCCCCTCTGATTTTTCTTCCGGCGATATCTTCATCATTCAGAATTCCCATGTCATGACGACATCCGCTCCGTGGTCCATCTCCGGCGCAGGTGCCGGCATCCAGGTGGCGGGCGGGGGATCGTTGACGATCGACCACGTTGTCTCCGTTCCACAACTTTCCGTCATCACCGGCGGAACTTCCACTGTCACTGCCGCCGGAATATTGATGGTGGCGAACGGAAATGGCGGAGGTTTCGATCTGATCCTCAACGGAACGATGTCCTTCAGCGGGGAACTCTGGTACGGAAGCGGCGCATCCGGCGA
>JAVBYA010000028.1 GCA_030824295.1 Bacteroidota bacterium | reverse complement strand
TAAAAAGCGGGGGGAAAGGGGTTGGTGAGGGACTAAAACGTCCGTTTTACCGCTGTTTGGGGAAGCGGACGAAGAAGGTGGAGCCTTTCCCCTCTTCGGATTCGTACCAGAGCTCGCCGCGGTTGAGTTTGGCAAGGTGGTGACTTATGTAGAGACCGAGGCCGGAACCCTGCTGCTCGTTCTTCTCGCGGTCCACCTGGCCGAATTTCTGGAACAGCACGGACCGCTTGTCTGCCGGAACACCCATGCCGAAATCCTGCACGGAGAAGACGAAACCGTCCAGCTCGTGCATGGAAACGATCACCGACGCACCCGGTTTGGAGAATTTCACCGCATTGTCCATCAGCCGACGCAGGATGTTCTCTACATGCGGTGCATGCATCAGCACGGAGACGGTCCGGTCCGGCACCCGGTTCTGGATGGTCACCTGATAATACCGCGTCTGGAACACCAGGTCCTCGATGAGCCGCTCCACAATGTGGAACGGCGTGATGCGCGAGTCCTTCACTTCCATCTCCCGCTGGATCTCCCCCGATTCGATCTTCGTCACCGTCAGGAAATCGTCCACCATCGTATTGAGCCGCTTGCTGCTGCTCTGCAGCATCTGCAGGAACTCGGTCAGCTCCTGCTGGGAATAATTGTTCTGACTCTCGGAGAGCATCTCCGTAGCGCCGAGGATGGAGGTGAGCGGCGTCCGCATCTCATGCGTGATCAGCCGGAAGATCTCGTTCTTGAGCTTGTCCGCATGGAAGTTGGCCGCCACGCTGAGCTGCTCCTTCCGCTTTAGCTTGCCGCGGATGGAGGAAAGGAGCAGATGGAAATCGACCGGCTTGGTCAGATAATCGTCGCTCCCCATCTCCTTCCCCGCTACGATGCTTTCGGAGTCGCTGTGCGCGGAAAGGAAGAGGAACGGCACATGCTGCAGGTGCGGCAGGGAACGGACATGCGCGAAGAAGTCGAAGCCGTTCTTTCCCGGCATGGTGATGTCCGAGATGATGATGTCCGGCGTGGTCACATTCAGATGGTCGATCGCCTTCTCCACACTCCCCGCCAAAAGCACGGCGAAGTTCTCCGCCTCCAGGACGGAGCCGACGATCTCCAGCAGACTCGCTTCGTCATCCACCAGCAATATGACCGGCTGCCGTTCCATCAGAGCGGTTTGACCTCCCTCTTCAATACGTCGAGCATGGCGGAATGGATGATGCCGTTCGTCGCAAGCGTGTTCTGTCCATAGATGATGGTGGAGGTATCGTTCTTGAAGTCGGTCACCAGTCCCCCCGCCTCTTTCACCAGCAGGATCCCCGCCGCTTTGTCCCAGGGATGCAGGAAGAATTCCCAGTATCCGTCGAACCGCCCGCACGCCACATACGCCAGGTCGATCGCCGCGGAGCCGAGACGACGCACACCCTGCGCCACCGGCAGGAATTCGCCGAAGTACTGGATGACGTTGGAGGGATTCTCTTTGACGTTGTACGGAAAGCCGGTCACGAGCAGCGATTCGATGAGCTTGTCCGTTTTGGTGACATGGATCGGCTCGCCGTTCAGGAACGCTCCCTTCCCTTTCTCCGCACTGAACATCTCGTCCGCATTCGGGTCGTACACCACTCCGGCGATGATCTCTCCCTGATACTCCACGCCGATCGTCACGCTGAAGAGCGGCAGTCCGTGCGTGAAGTTCGTCGTGCCGTCCAGCGGATCGATGATCCAGCGGTACTCGGCACTCCCGGCGCTCGCGCCCCCCTCTTCTCCCAGAATGGCATGGTCCGGATACTTCGCTTTGATGGCGCGGATGATGAGTGCCTCGGACTGCTTGTCGATCTCGGTGACGAGGTTCGTCTCCTGTCCGATCTTCCGCTCAAGGTGACGGAACTTGCCGACGCTGGATTTGAGGAATGCGCCCGCTTCCCGCGCGGCGCTGATTGCTGTATTGATCATTCTGGGTGGACCTGCTTTCGTCGTAAAATCAAAGGAACGGAATATCGTATATTTCTCCCTTAAAATAGACAAATAATCACCCTGCTTCAATTGAAATTGTTGAACCGCTAGTGCCAGTGAAAATGGAAGAATTATCAAATTACAAATTCCAGATTCCAAACTACAAGGTCGATGCGCAAGAAAGAGCCCACAAAACAATCACGCAAAAACGTAAAGAACAAAAGAACACAATACCTATTGCCCTGAAGCCTCGGGATTTATCCCGGGGTATGAATAAAAAAATCCAAGATTCATCCCGTCGTATTAACCAATAGCCCCGGGATTTATCCCGGGGAATGATTAAACAGCCCCGGGATTTATCCCGGGGAATTTATGCCCCAGCCGCAAACCGAACGAATCTGGAGATTCGTTCAACATTATACAACCTTCGCAAAGTTTCTAACTTGTCATCCCCACCCCGAAGGGGCCCCTTTGGGGAAACCCCCGCATTTCTTGATGGGGTTGTTGGGGATCCAGTATCGTATTCTGCTTCGTAGTGAGTTCCTGTCCGCACTAACACGCGTATACTGTTCATCCCAGCATATAGAACGAGTCTGGAGACTCGTTCAACATATTGTTCCGGACAACCTTCGCAAGGTTTCTGACGGTTTCTATTATTGACTGCCACATCACTTCATTCTATATTAATGCAATGCATATCCTTTTAACCATCGTCATTCTCCTGATCCTCGCGCATACAGCCGGGGCGCAATCTCCCTCCGTGCGGAAACAGCAGTATACCGCTGCCGTTTTCACGCGCGGCGCAGGATGGGATACAACGAAAACCCCTGCCGCGCAGCCGCATTTTGCGGAGCATGGAAAGAACCTGCAGCGGCTCCGCGCATCGGGTGCGGTTGCCCTCGGCGCACGGTACGGCGACTACGGCATGGTGGTCTTCAAGAGCGGGAATATCGATTCGGTCCGCGCCTTGTTCAGCACCGACTCGCTCGTCCTGAAGGATATCCTTCACATGGAGCTCTATCCTTTCCTTCCATTCTATCCCGGCACCATCGAATGAGTATTCCGCCGAACGACCTCCGATCATTGACCGACACCGCGCTCCGCGCACAGCAGGAATTCCGTTCCCGGTGGGAACCGTTCGTGACCGATCCGACGCTCGCTCTTCCGGCGGGGACGATGGAATCGGTACTGGAAGAACTCGCCGGACGGCTGAATGACAATTATCCATTCTTCCATCCCCGCTACGCCGGACAGATGCTGAAACCGCCTCACCCGATCGCCGTCGCCGCGTATCTGACGGCGATGCAGATCAATCCGAACAATCACGCGCTGGACGGCGGTCCTGCAACAGCGAAGATGGAACTGGAAGCGGTCCGTTCCCTGGCAGCGATGTTCGGCTATACGGACCATCTCGGTCATCTCACCTCCAGCGGGACCATCGCCAATCTGGAAGCACTCTGGGTCGCCCGCTGCATCCATCCCGAACGCGCGGTGGCATTCTCCTCCAACGCACACTACACGCACCGCCGCATGTGCGAAGTGTTGCGGGTCCCGTCAGTCGAGACCGATGTGACGGACCTGGATGCTCTTGAAAAACTCTTTCAACAAGGAACGGTCGGCACGCTGGTGGTCACCATCGGCACGACCGGTACCGGTTCCGTAGAACCGCTCCACCGCATCCTCCCGGTCGCACGGAAGTATGGTGTGCGCATCCACGCCGATTGTGCGTATGGAGGATTCTTTACGCTCCTCGCGCAGGGCGATGCACCGTCCGTTGAACCGGCGCCGTTCCTCGCACTGCGGGAATGCGACAGTATCGTCATCGATCCGCACAAGCATG
>JAVBYA010000458.1 GCA_030824295.1 Bacteroidota bacterium | reverse complement strand
TCATAAATTCTTGAAGAAAGATAGGGAATTCCATCAAAAAAAACCCGAACTTTCAGCAGTTGTCACCTTTGGGCCGGAAAGACCGAACGTTGATATCGGTCACAGCCTGATACGCTATATCGTGTATTTTTATAGCACGATAACATTGAAAGGGGCCACATGAATAGAAACGATACCACAGATCCCAGTAAGAAACAAACGTATACGTTGTTCTTTAACATCGCCGTGATGATCTCCAGCTTTGCCATCGCACTGGTGGCTCTTCCGCAGGAGATCTTCTTTGTTGTTGCGATCATCATCCTGTTCGCACTGCGGGACATCGAAAAGGATATCTCCCGGGCCTTCCCGAGCCGCTTCCATATGCACACCACCGTCAAATGACCATACAGTGCCATTCTATCACAAAAGACAGCGTAACAGCTGTCTTTTTTTTTGTACCGGCACCGCCGCATGATTTCCATAGGACGAAAAAAATATATTAAGTAAATTTCCTCATTGCAGAATTCAATGAACAATTATCGATCGACCGTATGATCTCTTTGATCGTCCATGGCGGTGCATGGAACATCCCGGCAGATATGGTGGAAGCACACCGGACCGGCGTTGCCGCAGCGTTGCAGGCAGGATGGAAGGTCCTCGCGGGAGGCGGGAGTGCCGTTCAGGCCGTGGAGAGCTCCATCCAGGTGATGGAGGATGACCCGACATTCGATGCGGGGCGCGGTTCGTTCGTGAACGCGCTGGGTGAGATCGAATTGGACGCGAGCATCATGAACGGAACGACCATGCGGTGCGGTGCCGTTGCTTCGGTGCAGAACATCCGGAACCCTATCACCGTAGCACGCGTGATCATGGAAAAGAGCGACCTTGTCCTGCTGACCGGCATCGGTGCGGTCCGGTTCGCCAAGGAACATCAGCTTCCCACCTGTAAGAACGATGATCTGCTGGTGGGACGGGAACTGCAGCGGTGGAAGAAACTGCAGACCCAGAAGAAATTCTCTCCCAAGGATGCATTCCGGGGCACCGTCCCATCCGATACCGTCGGTGCCGTTGCCATGGATGCGAACGGCATCATCGTTGCCGGCACATCGACCGGCGGGACGCCGAACAAGCATCCGGGACGGGTCGGTGATTCGCCGCTGTTCGGCTGCGGTACGTATGCGGACAGTGCCGTCGGAGGCGTTTCCTGCAGCGGATGGGGAGAAGGGATCATTGCCGTCGTACTGGCGAAGAGCGTCATCGATAAAATGGAGATGACCGGTGCGGACGGAGATGCCGCCGCTTCATACGGCATCCAGCGGCTCGCGTCCAAGGTGGACGGGCTCGGGGGGATCGTCCTGCTCGACAAACGAGGGAAACCATCCATCGCCTACAATACTCCGCGCATGGCACGTGCATACCGCACATCGGACATGAATGCCGATGTCGTAGAAGTCTGAAATGAATCCATGAAACTCTCCTCTCTGATCGGTCATGTGACCGAACTCGCCGCCGATGTCTTCGATTCGTCGAAGCCTGCGGACCGGCATATCGACCTCTTTTTCCGTTCCCGTAAATATCTCGGCTCCAGTGACCGTCGTTTCATTGCTGAAACGCTCTACGGTATGCTGCGTCACCGGGCGCGCGTCGCTTGGATGTTATCCGCTGCTGAGCTGAATGAGGAGCACCGATCACGGTGCGCAGCCTATCTGCTGCTTACCGGCGGATCAACGCCCGGCCAGCTTGCGGAAGCGACGGGACTTCCTTTGGATGTGCTGCAGAAGCTCCATTCCTTCGCCGATGTTCAGCCGCATGCTGCCACGGCATCGGCGTCACTCGCTGCCGTTCATTCGTTCCAGGAATGGATGATCGATGAATGGAACACCGTCTGGGGTGCGCAGGAGACGGAAGCGCTCTGTTCCGTGCTGAACACACAGGCGCCGATGACCATCCGTGTGAATACCATCAAGACCACCAGAGAGGAATGCCGGGAGATCCTGCAGAAGGAAGGGATCGAAACGGATATCGCGGAACTCTCGCCGTACGGTCTCCATCTGAAGCGGCGTACGAATCTGTTCCAGCTGGCGGCGTTCCGGGACGGATTGTTCGAAGTGCAGGATGAAGGGAGCCAGCTCCTGGCACTCCTGGTGAACCCGAAGCCGGGTTCCAAAGTCGTTGATGCCTGTGCCGGCGCCGGAGGAAAAGCGCTGGCAATGGCATCGGTGATGAAGAACCGCGGAGAGATCTTTGCTCTGGATGTCCACTCGTTCCGACTGGACGAGCTGCGGAAACGGATCAAACGAAGCGGCGTCGATTCCATCCGCGCGAAGGTCATTACAGAAGGAGAGACGCTTCCTGCGCTCCTCGGTGCGGCGGATGCCGTATTGGTGGATGCCCCGTGTTCCGGCACCGGAACCATCCGGCGGAATCCGGGCATGAAGTGGAGCGTATCACGGCAAATGATCGAAGAACTGCAGGTCAAACAGGCATCGATCCTGGCATTGAATGCAGCCTACGTCAAACCCGGCGGACGGCTCGTCTATGCAACCTGTTCGTTGATGACCAGCGAGAACGAAGGCATCGCACAGGAATTCCTCTCCGCCCATCCGGATTTCTCACTGATCCCTCCGTCCGTCATCCTGGAACGGTACGGATTGGAACGCATCGCTCAGAAGGAATATTTCCAACTCCTGCCGCAGCACTACAACACGGATGGATTCTTCGCTGCAGTATTCCAACGGAACAGAACGCCATGATCCAACGTCTTACATTCATATCGCTGTTCCTCCTCGCCGGATGTTCGCTCAGTGAAGATGAACTGTGGCTGAAAGTGGAGCAGGCCAAAGAGAACGGGAATTGGGACTCCACGTTGACCGTGTCGCGAATGATCCTGGAACAATTCCCCCAAGGCCGTTTTGCCGGCTGGGCGCGGTTCGCTGTAGCGGAAAGTCACCGGTTCAAGAATCAGCCGCGCGAAGCGCTGGACAATTATAAGATCTTCATCGACGCATACCCGGATCTGCAGCCGGCGGCTGTTTCGCTCTTCCTGGTCGGGTATATCTATAATAATAATCTCCAGAACACCGACAGTGCCCGCTACTATTTTGAGCAGTTCCTCACAAAGTATCCGAAACACGATCTCGCTCCGTCCGTCCGGCTGGAAGTGGAGATGCTCGGCAAATCGCCGCAGGAAGCATTGAACGAACGAATCGCGGCGCAGAGACCGCTGGCAAAGAACTGAATGCAGGAACAGCTGAAATATCTCCGTCCGGAAGCGGTCTCCAAACTCTCCTCCATGGAACTCCGTGCCCGGCTGGTGGTGGAAGGATTCATCACCGGACTGCACAAGAGCCCGTACCACGGCTTCAGTGTGGAATTCGCCGAACACCGTCAATACATGCCGGGTGACGAGATACGCAGGATCGACTGGCGGGTATACGGCAAAACGGACCGGTTCTATGTGAAACAGTTCGAGGAAGAAACGAATCTGAAATCGTACATTGTCATGGATACCAGTGCGTCCATGCGCTTCGTTTCGGAGTCGCAGAAAGGGGAGGCGCAGCGTCTCACGAAGATGGAATATGCCTCCTACCTCGCCGCATCCCTCGCGTATCTCATGGTGCAGCAGCGTGATGCTGTGGGATTGACGCTGTACGATGCGGAGGTCCGTTCCAGCATCCCACCGCATGCCACCAAGCAGCACCTCCGCCGTGTGTTGGTGGAATTGGAGAAAGTGAAACCGACAGCAAGGACCAATTCCGCCGCTGCACTCCACCAGCTTGCGGAGCGCATCTCCCGCAGGGGACTCGTCGTG
>JAVBYA010000053.1 GCA_030824295.1 Bacteroidota bacterium | reverse complement strand
GTGATGGTCGGACCGCATGCGGTCGGCCGCGTGATCGCCCGTCCGTTCACCGGAACGAAAGGGAATTACAAGCGTACCACCAACCGCCGTGACTTCTCGCTGTTCCCGCCGGCGGTGACGGTGCTCGATCTGCTCGCAGAACGGAAGATCCCGACCATCGGCATCGGCAAGATCGATGATCTGTTCGCGGGACAAGGACTGAGTGAGAAGATCCACACGAAATCGAACGCGGAAGGGATCGAAGAGACCATCGCGTGGACGAAGCGGACGGAGCATGGATTCATCTTCACGAATCTGGTCGACTTCGACGCGCTCTTCGGTCACCGGCAGGATGCTCCCGGTATGAAAGGAGCGCTCGAGTATTTCGATACGCAGCTGCCGCGCATCTTGGATGCGATGAAGAAGGATGATCTGCTGATCATCACGGCGGACCACGGCAACGACCCGACCGACAACAGCACGGACCATTCCCGTGAGTATGTTCCGCTGGTCGTGTACTCTCCGTCCGGTAAACAGAATGTGGACCTCGGTATCCGCCAGACCTTCGCCGATCTCGGCAAGACCGTTGCGGAGTATTTCGGCGTGGTGCCGAACGTGCTGAAAGGGACGAGTTTCCTGGAGAAGGTCGTGTAATGGAGAAAGCGAAACACAGTGTGCAGTTCGAAGGTGTTGTGGATGCGCAGGGCCGGGTGACATTCTCCAAAGCAGTGCCGGCACTTCAGCTGAAGCCGGGTGCGAAAGTGACCGTGCATATCTTCGGCGGAGTGCTCTCCAAACGTCTCACGGCGCTCGGTGTGACGGAGGAAGAGGTGGAGCGGATCGGTGCAGTACAGCTGGAGGACAGGGATCATGTGATGTCGTTCCTCTCGTCCCAAGGTGCGCTGAAAAGGAGCAAGCGGTTCGCGGCGGCATTGCAGCAGGTCCGTCCATGACCTTGAAGAAAATCGTGGTCGATACCGGTGTGATCGCAGAGCATTTGACGACCAGCAGGAAGCAGTCGTATTTGCGGGAGCTTTCAGCACAATATTTTTGCTACACAACGGTCTTTTCGGCAATTGAACTTTTTGCGGCTGCCGGGAGTCTAAAAGAGACACAGGCGGTGCAGCAGGCGATGGACGCGTTGAAGGTGCTGGGCATCAATCCTAAAAGCGCAAAGAATATCGGTAAGGTAGTTTCGTCTACGGGAACACAGGACACGACAGCACTCGTTGCGGCGGTCTGTCTGGAAAGCAGGCTGCCGCTGGTCACGCTGCAGCCGAAACGGTATAAACGCTACAAAGCGCTGCAGGTGATCGACCTGCGGAGCATAATTCAATAGGAACGCCGGCCGTTCCTTGCTGATGAATGAACGATTCAACATCTAAGGTGAAGCAGTAATGGTGAAAATTACAAAACAGTATACGAACAGAGAGAGCCAATCGCTGGACAAGTATCTGCAGGAGATCGGAAAGGTCGACCTGCTGACGCCGGACGAAGAGATCGATCTTGCCAAGCGGATCAAGAAGGGGGAACAGCGTGCGCTGGAGAAACTGACCAAGGCGAACCTCCGTTTCGTGGTGAGCGTGGCGAAACAGTATCAGAACCAGGGACTCTCTCTCGGCGATCTGATAAACGAAGGGAACCTCGGACTGATCAAAGCGGCCAAACGGTTCGACGAGACGCGCGGATTCAAGTTCATCTCGTACGCCGTGTGGTGGATCCGTCAGTCCATCCTGCAGGCCCTGGCCGAGCAGTCCCGTATCGTGCGTCTGCCACTCAACCGCGTCGGCGCGCTGAACAAGATCGGCAAGGCGTTCAGCCAGCTGGAGCAGGAGTTCGAGCGTGAGCCGAGCGCCAGCGAATTGGCGGAAGAGCTGGATATGTCCGTCTTCGAAGTTGCGGATACGCTGAAGATCTCCGGCCGTCATCTCTCCGTCGATGCGCCGTTCGCGCAGGGCGAGGACAACCGATTGCTGGACGTGATCCAGGACGAGCGTCAACCGGCACCCGATTCCATCCTGATGGATGAATCGCTGAAGGAAGAAGTGAAACGTGCGCTGGCAACATTGAGCGAGCGCGAATCGGAAGTGATCCGTCTCTATTTCGGTCTGCACAAGGAGCATTCGCTCACGCTGGAGGAGATCGGCGAGAAGTTCAACCTGACCCGCGAGCGCGTCCGCCAGATCAAAGAGAAGGCGATCCGCCGTCTGCGTCATGCATCGCGCAGCAAGAATCTCCGTTCGTATCTTGGTTAAGAATCCATAGGGTCAATGCTGAGGTGATGATGAATCCGACATCCGTGTTCGATCTGAGCAAGAGTGAGAAGCTGCAATTGGTGGAAGATCTGTGGGACGATCTCGCAGCAACGTCCGAAGATGTCCCGGTGCAGGAGTGGCAGAAGAAGGAATTGGACCGTCGGAAGGATAACCTTCAGCGTGCCACGATCCCAGCAATGACATGGGAGCAGATCAAAACATCGATCAGAGAAGGGCATGTCCGGTAGCATCAGGTTCACACCGGATGCACAGAAGGATATCGCTGAAGCGTATGCCTGGTATGAGGTGCAGCGGAGAGGATTGGGGGAAGAGTATCTTACCTGCCTCGACGCCGGATTCGAGAGGATCACTCGAATGCCGGAAGGACACCCGGAGGTGTACCGGTCCTTCCGACGGGCTCTTATTCGTCGATTCCCCTATTCAATTTTCTATCAGATAGTGGATGGCAGTGTTATCGTCTACGCAGTGTTCCACAATTCCCGTGACCCCAAAAAATGGAAACGGTAATGCTCTGGTAATGAACCCAATGAAAGCTTTGATGAATGCGCTCTGTGTTGTCCGTTGCTCCGTTCCATTCCACAGTCCTATTCACGGATAATTGATGATGACATGTTCTGTGGCAAAGCCCCTTCGTTTCCGTCAAGGGGTTTTTCTTTTTCTGACAGTTCTCACCTCCCTCTGGCTCATCGGCTGCGGTGCATCGTCCCCCCGTTTTGCAGGGGAGGGTGATGCGAAGAAGGAAGGGAAGAAAGCAAAGAAGGGGAACATCCGTTTCTCCTCCAAAGAAGCGGAAGAGGAGGCGAAGGAGGATGACCGCAAGGTGGATGTGAAGAGTGTGGAGCAGCGGTTCAGCTCTGATGCGGCTTCCGTTGTTCCGGCCCAGCCCAAACGGACCGCACCGGAATCGAAGGTGCCCGATGCTTCTGCTCCCGGAGGATTCGAACAACAAAAGATGATGGACGCCATCCTGGCATGGATGGGAACACCGTACGAATACGGCGGGGAATCACGGAGCGGCATCGACTGCTCGGCATTCTCCCGGGAGATCTTCCGTAACAGCGCCGGCATCGCGCTGCCGCGGACCACGGAGGATCAGGTGAAGATCGGTTCTCCCGTCCCGCAGGACCAGCTGAAATTCGGCGACCTGCTCTTTTTCAACACCTCCGGAAAGAATCCGTCGCATGTCGGTATCTATATCGGGGATGATATGTTCGCCCACGCCAGCGTCAGTTTTGGCGTCACGCTCTCATCGCTCTATTCGTCGTATTATAAGAAGCGGTATACGGAGGCGAGAAGGATCATTCAGTAAGAGTACGATGGATTGATTCATTGACTCAATGAATCATTGATTCAATACCTCGTACAAATGGAACAAATCGAAGGATCACCGTTTCATTTAGAAATCAATTAGCTTATTTTTCTCTCATAGAATAACGCGTATGTCTACCTTACCTATCTATTTATATGGCAATGATGTGCTCAAGAAGAAAGCGAAGCACGTTGCCGAAGTGACCGACCGCGAGATCACCCTCATCCGTGA
>JAVBYA010000388.1 GCA_030824295.1 Bacteroidota bacterium | reverse complement strand
GGGGTCACGTATATGGGAGACAACGGGAAAGCCAGAAGAGAATTGGGGTTCAACCCTCGGCCGCTTGCCGAGGGATTGGCGCAAACCCTCAGATACGAAATGGACAACATGCGCGGCCGCTGAGAACATCCGGATGTGACGAACCATATTCCATTGATGATCGTCTGCATCCCGCACGCTGCTCTTGCGTACACTCCCGCATTCATCACACCGCGCAGATCATGTCGCTGTGTGTGACCACCATTGGTACATCGGAATATCCCCATGATTCGATCGGTTCTGCTGCTCTGCTTCCTCTCCAACGTATTGCCCGCACAACACACTGTTCGCTACGACCTGCCGCACCTTCTCAAAAAGAACGCTCTGACCATTGTCCATCGGCAGGCAGACGCACAGTCCGATTCCGGCAGAGAGTATCTGTCGCTCAACGAAGCAGTGGATGAAGGACTGGTGTGGATCGATGGTGTCTCGTTCAGCACCGGAACGATCGAGGTCGAATTGAAAGGACAGGATGTTTTCCAGCGGAGTTTCGTCGGCATTGCGTTCCACGGAGCGAATGACTCCACATTCGAGGCGGTCTATTTCCGTCCCTTCCACTTCCGGTCCGACGACCCTGTCCGCAAAGGCCGGCGGGTCCAATATATCAGTCTGCCGGAGCATCCCTGGCAAGTATTGCGTGAACAGTTCCCCGGAGCATTCGAGAACAGTGTGGATCCGGCGCCGGATCCTGATGCGTGGTTCCGGACGAGGATCGTGGTGACAGCGAAAGATATCTCCGTCTTCGTCAATGGCGCTGATGAACCGTGTCTCATCGTGCGGTCGATGAGCAGCCGGTCGAATGGACGGGTCGGACTGTACACTGCGGACCGGTCAGGCGGAGCGTACCATAGACTCTCGATCAGCCATGACGGTCAGTTGAGAAAATGACGCATCGCAGAAAATACAAGAGCCTCAGAATATCTCTCCTGAGGCTCTTGTTATCATACCATGTTCCCGCCGATCATCCGGCCGATCTCTCCACCAACAACTGATTGATCCGCTGCGCAAATGCTGTCGGATCCTTCACTTTCGACCCTTCGGCGATCACCGCCTGATCGTACAGGATGTGCGTGTAAAGTGCGATCCTCGGATCGTCCGCAGCAGTGTCATAGATCGACTTCAGCGACTTCACCACCGGATGCTCAACATTCAGTTCCAGGATCCGGTCCGCCGGCTTCTCCTCATCCATCCTGCCCAGTTTCTGCATGATCCGCTCCATGTTCGAGCTCATCCCGTCCTTATCACTCACCAGACACGATGCGCTCTCTTTCAGCCGTGCGGAGACCTTGATCTCTTTCACATGGTCCAATGCACCCTTCATCGCACCGAACAGACCGGCAAAGGTCTGTTGGAGCTCTTTGTTCACCGATTCATCCTCTGCGGTGATCTCGTTCTTATCCGCGGCGACCAGTTTCTTCCCGCCGAACTCCGGCATGGAAGGTAGGATGAACTCATCGATCGGATCGGTCATGAAGAGCACATCCCATTGCTTGGACCGGAACAGTTCCAGATACGGGGTGTGGATCATCACATCACGGTCCTCACCGGTAAGGTAATAGATATCCTTCTGTTCGCTTTCCATCGCGTCGGTATATTGCTGCAGCGAGATGAATTTGTTCTCCTCCGTCTTCATGGAACCGAACAGCAGCAGCTTGGTGAGCTGCTCGCGGTTGGCCCAATCGCTGTTCAATCCCTCCTTCAGGAATGTTCCGAACTCTTTGTAGAAGGTCACATACTCATCAAAGGAGTTCTTCATCATCTCTTCGAGATTCTTCAGCACGCTCTTCACCAGGTTCGTTTTGATCTTCTCCAGCAAAGGATTCTGCTGCAGCATCTCGCGCGAGACGTTCAGCGGCAGATCGGCACAGTCCACCACCCCTTTCACGAACCGCAGGTACGGCGGCAGCAGCTGCTCGCAGTGATCCATAATGAGCACGCGGCGGATGTAGAGCCGGGGACCGACCTTCACCTCACCGAACATCATGTCGAACGGTTTTTTTGCAGGGATGAACAGGAGCACTTTGAACTCCACTACCCCTTCACCGGTGTAATGGATCGTCCGAGCCGGCGGCGTGAAATCATTGGAGACCGATTGATAGAACTGGTCGTATTCCTCTTTGGTCACTTCGTTCTTGGAGCGGAGCCAGAGCGCCTTCCGTGAGTTCAGCACCTCTTCGGTGATCGTCTTCTCTTGCTTGTCATCCTCCTTCTCCGCATCCATCACCACCGGATGCTCGATGAAGTCGGAGAACTGTTTCACCAGCGAACGGATCTTCCATTGTTCCGTGAATTCCTTCTCTTCCGCTTTCAGCGTGAGGATGATCTCCGTTCCGCGCTCCGCTTTCTGCACCTGTTCCACCGTGAACTCCCCTTGTCCGTCCGAGACCCACTTCACTCCCTGCGCCGGATCGCCCGCCGTTCGCGAGATCACTGTCACTGAATCCGCCACCATGAACGCGGAATAGAATCCCACACCGAACTGCCCGATCAATTCCGGTTTCGAAGCCGCTTCGGCGTTCTTCAGCTGTTCCAGGAATTCCTTCGTGCCGGATTTTGCGATCGTCCCGAGATTATCGATGATCGTCTCACGGGACATACCGATACCGTTGTCGGAGATCGTGAGTGTGTTCTTTTCCTTGTCCGGCGTGATCTTGATCTTCCACTCCTTATTGTTCTCCAGCAGTGCATCGTTGTTCACGGAATCGAACCGGACCTTGTCGATGGCGTCGCTGGCATTGCTGATCAATTCGCGCAGGAACACTTCCTTGTGGGAGTACAGTGAATGTGTGATCAGATTCAGTATCTGCTTCAGTTCACTTTTGAATTCCATTTTCATTGCATCGTTGGACATAACAGGTCACCTCGAATATTGGTTGGACAAATCAGAGTAAAATGTACTAAACAATCGCTCGATGGTGCAAGAGCCGCACCCCATGGATATGTTGGGACCGATCGCTTCCCGCCGGCGCACGCTCTTCAGTGCCCTCTGTGCGGTGAACGTCAAAACGAATGGCATGCTCGTATTGATAATCCCCATTATCGAAATGATAAGAACTGATGACTTCGCTCCCCCTTCAGGCACTGAAAATGGGGGTTTTTCTATGGCATAATTCGTGAAGCAATCCGGTTACTCCCTTTCCTATGATACAATCACCCAATAATTGATGATATGAAGAGAATCCTGATATTGTTCGTCACCGCCGTGATGGCATCTACGCTGACTGCGGCAGCACCCGGTATGTCCAAGCAGGTCACCGTTTACACCACCGCCGAAAGCACGGCACTCCGTCTCACGCTTCAGCAGACCATCCCCTTTACCGCATCCGCACAGCCGCTCGAAACGGAGGTCTGCGTCTTCGTCAATCCGTCCAACGAGTTCCAGACATTCCTCGGTATCGGCGGTGCACTCACCGATGCTTCGGCAGAGGTGTATGCGAAACTCTCACCGGCGAAACAAAAGGAGTTCATGTCCGCGTACTATGATAAAGAGAAAGGGATCGGCTATACGCTGGCGCGCACCAGCATCCACAGCTGCGATTTCAGCAGCGGAAGTTTCACCTATGTGAAGGAAGGGGACAAGGAACTGAAGTCCTTCTCCATCGAGCATGACCGGAAGTACCGGCTGCCGTTCATCAAGAGCGCCATCGCTGCTGCCGGCGGAACGCTGATGACGTACGCCAGTCCGTGGAGTCCGCCCGCGTTCATGAAGAGCAACAAGAACATGCTGCAGGGAGGCAAACTGCTGCCGGAATTCTACAAC
>JAVBYA010000148.1 GCA_030824295.1 Bacteroidota bacterium | reverse complement strand
GCTCCCGGCATAATGATGATGCGCCCGTTCGCCCGGTCCACTAACTGCTGTATCGTCCTTTTTCCCGATAGTGCCGTTTCCTTTTGACCAGACGTGAGCAGCCGGACCGCACCGGATGCGATGATGTCGTCCAATGCAGAGAATGGTTCTGCCGCGGTATCGAACGCACGGTGGAATGTCACCGGCAGCGGTGCGGCAAGCTGGACGAGTATGCGTGTTCGTTCTTTGTCGATTCTCTTGTCTTTCTCCAGCATCCCCAGAACGATCCCGTCTGCCCCATCCTGTTTGAATCTCTCCATGTCGCGGCACATCACCGCAAATTCCTCATCAGTGTATTCGAAATTCCCGGCACGCGGACGGACCATGGCGAATACCGGTATCGTAACAGCGGATCGCACATCACGGAACAGTGCAATGGAAGGAGAGAGTCCATCGTTGTCAAGATCGGAACAGAGCTCCAGTCTGTGCACTCCTCCGCGCTGAGCCGCAACGGCATCAGCAAGCGTATCCACAGCGATCTCGACCGTGATGCGTCTGTTCATGTCCGGTCACTCCTGCCGATGAGCGCACCGGTGGAACGGTCCAGAATGACGAGCACTGCCTGCTGCGAGGGGAGCATGATGCTGTGTTCCGGCGATGTGGAGGCGTGACGTAAACGCACTTCCGTATCCTCGCTCGTTTCGGAGACCAGTGTATACATCACATGCCGGCGGAACAACTGCGGAAGGATGAGGATGGACGGTGCTTTGACCGCCGTGAAGAGCGGTGCGATGTTCGCCTGAGCCGCCGCGAAAGTGTAATAAGCGAGGAGGGAATCCGCTGATTCGGAATTCTCCAGCGGCACCGGGGACCAGATGAATTTTCCTTTCCCATGCGGGACGATGATCACCTGTTGTTCCTGCGCAGGTGAGAGGTCCGCCTTCTCCAGCTGCTGCATCTTCTCTCCGCGGAAACTGAACCGGTGCGGCACTCCGTTCATGCGGACGATCTCTTCCTGCACGATAACGGAGGCAGCAGCGGTGAGTCCGAGAGCGGCACTCCGCTTCCTGTTGATATAGAACTCATTCTCATCGATGATACCGCTCATCATCACGGTGGAACCGGATGATGCCGCCTGTTTCAATAGTTCCCATCCTTTATCGGTCAATGTGCGCGGGGCCGGGACGATGATCAGTTTCGCGCCGCGCACGGCAGCAGGATCTGCGTGCTCGGCAACTGAACGGAGCGGAATGCCGAGGCCGTACGTCATGGTGCGGACCGCCCGCTTGGTCGCTTCGCTGGCGCTGTTACGCGGGGAGAAGATCTGCGCATGCGGGATGAGCATCACCGCCGTTTCATCCTCCCGCTCCTCGAAGATGCCGCTGTGTGTTCCAATGAATCGGGCATACTTCCGAACCACGTCGAACTCCGGTTTCACGGTGCCGTCGGCGCGGACGATTCCGATCGTCGCTTCATTATCGTTCTTCATCAGCGGATTGATGTTCCAGATCCATTGGATGAATCCTGCACCCCCCGTTCCCAGAGAAATGGCGATCTTCCGGTCCAGCAGCTGCGCCGCTTCCGTTTCACTCCGGTACGCGCTTCCGTCGATCCGTTCATAGAACATCACTCCGGTCTCTTCGATCAGATTCGCCTTGCCGTGCACTTTGGTCATCACGCTGTCCCACACCAGGTCATCGTTCAGCCACCAGTTGTGGAGCGATGTAAAGTCCACCGTCTGGGCGAAGAAATGCGGACTCGGACTGTCGCCGGTCCCTGCTTCATCCTGTCCCACGGTGATCAACTGTGCCGGATTCCCGTTCGCCCGGATAGCGGCGGTCATGGCGGCGGACCACTCCGCGAACTTCGCCTGGGCAAAGAACTTATAGTCGACGGTCTTGAGAGGGCGTTTATCGTACAGGATCGCTGAACCGGTAAAATCCCCGGGGCCCGGCAGTCCCAACGACTCGTCCGGACGGAGACGGTACTGCTGGCGGAGCGTCGATTCCCGATCCGCCGCCGTCGTTGCCGGATATCTCTGTGCGAGCCACGCGGTCCACGCCGCCTGCTCGTAGCGGTCACTGTTCGGCCGGCAGCTCCACAGCGCATTGGGGTTACAGAAGGAGGGTTCATTGATATGGTCCCACATCACATCGTTCATCGACGCATATCGGCGGACGATGAGGGAGACGAACTCTTTCTGTGCTTCAACGGAGCGGGGATCGAGATACGCATTCTCACCGTTCCACAGTTCCGGCAGGAAGGCGAAGAATGTGAAGATCACCGGCATATCGGCGGCACGTGCCGTGTGCAGGAATGCGTCCAATGAACGCATCGTCGTTTCGT
The DNA here is from genome assembly GCA_030824295.1 of Bacteroidota bacterium. Taxonomy (GTDB): domain Bacteria; phylum Bacteroidota; class Ignavibacteria; order UBA10030; family UBA8401; genus UBA8401. The sequence goes on along the minus strand of JAVBYA010000148.1, from coordinate 1,487 downwards.
TCAACGAACCGGGATCCAGCATATAGTTCCGCCACGCTGTCCAGATACCGGTCCGCACCATGTTGATCCCTTCAGCTTTCATTGCGGCGAAATCCTTCTGCCAGAGAAAAGGATTCGGGTCGAAGAGGAATTTACGGTGGATATCGCTCGTCATGTATGTGGTGCCGGTGACGGGGTAGGGGTCGCCGTTCTTCCGGAAGTAGTATCCATCCACCGTGTATGTTGCACCGCTCTTCATCAGCGCAGCATCCTCCATCCAGAATCCGGTGGTGTAGCGTACAGGGACGCTTTCCATTTCTTCCGATCCCACATCCTGCGTCACTTCAGCAGAATAGAGTCCCGGAGTGAGTCCGCCTGCAGTTTTCTTGTCCAGCGGTACTGATGCGGTCAACAATGAACCGCTGCCGTTCCACTCTGCCGTCCGTTCTGTGACGATGCGGTTCCGGTTGTCACGGAACTCTATCTTAAGTTTTCCGTGCACCATCCCCGCCGCATTCCCTCCCGGTACATGGAACTGTACTTCGATCACCGGCTGTTCACCGCTGCGGTAACAGGCGTAGCCGGGACGTGCGTGCAGCCGCATCGCTCCCTCCAGCGCCATCTCCGCCAGCATGCGGACGGCGTTCGGTTCGATCCTTCCTTCGATCGGCACAATGATCCATCGTCCGCCTGCGAATGGACCCCGCAGCTGGTCGATCTGCACGATCGGTGCACTTGTCCGTTTTCCATCGACAATATTCCACACGAGCGGTGTGATCACCGCATCCTGTGTTCCCGCCGTTCCGGATTCGTTCGGCAGATCATTCGTCTCAGCAAGCCGATAGTACAATGCGTGGACTGCTGTTATGTTGAGGGAGCCCGTCAGCGATTCTGATGCCGGCGCGATGCTGTTCGCTTGCAGCTTTCCTCCATCAGTGACCGGGATTCGGAACGATTGAGTGATGCCGAGCGCTTTGTGATAGTTCACCTGCCGGATCCCTTCCGTGAATCCGGTCCCCGTGCGGTGCCATGGTACAGCGAACGGCGTTCCTCCTACGCTGAGCAGATTCCCTCCGGAGCGCAGGAAAGAAAGGATCGCAGGGAATCCATTCACCGGGAAATCCGGTCCGGTGGGAATGATGAGCAGGTCGAACGATGTCCGGTCCAGAACGCCGGGGAGTTCATCCGCCGTGAAGAATTTCGTCGTTGCACCATCGAATATTCTCTTCAGATCCGTGAGCGATACAACACGGTTGGTTGCCGTGCCGTACCGCTCATCCCATAGCACGGCGATGCGGGGCTTAGGATTCGTCCGGGCGAACGAGGCGCCGAACGGGAGTGCCGATGCTGCAATGGAACCGAGCGTGAGACCGGCAGTGGTCTTGAGGAATTGACGGCGATGGAGATGCATGAGCGGTCCGGTGATCGGTCGTGAATATTCGGTGCCCAGGACGGAATGCCTGGTTGTCCGAATATACACGAAAAATACCTTTGGTGGGAGGAGAGAG
>JAVBYA010000066.1 GCA_030824295.1 Bacteroidota bacterium | reverse complement strand
CAGCGTCACCATCGAAGTCCCGCCCCGTGCGGGACTTCTTTTTTTCACACCATCCCATGCAACCATGAGAATCTCCCGGCTCATCCTCCCGCTCTCCGGCTATGCCGTCCTCCTGTACCTTCTCCTGCTGCTGCCGTTCCACCTCTACACTCCCACACGGCAATTCGACCTGCCGAACATCCTCTGGCTGACGCATCTCATCCTGCTCTATATCCATGAGGCAGGGCATCTCTTCTTCTCCGTTTTCGGACGGACACTGAACATCCTCGGCGGTTCGCTCAATCAGGTGCTTGCACCGGCGGTCTGGTACGTGGTGGCTAAGAGGGAAGGCTCGGCGCTTGCCAATGTGGCGATGTTCTTCACCGGGGTGAGCATCGTGGATGTGAGTCTGTATATGAAGGATGCCGGACTGCTCCAGCTGCCGCTCATCGGCGGACTGAGCAAGTCGCATCATGACTGGATGAACCTGTTCCACCAGTGGGACCTGGTGAATGAGAGTTATATGATCGGAGAGATCTTCTTCTGGCTGGGGATGGTGCTGGCGGCGGCGGGATTGGTGCGGGGGATCATGGCGGCGTTCCGTGATGCACAGGAACCCGCTACAGCGCAGCGGTTCAGCCGATAAGCCGCTCCGCCGTCATCAGGATCACCACGCAGTGCGCAAGGTTCGTCCCTTCCTCCCGTTTTGCCGAGAGCAGGAACCGCCGCTTGATGCCGGTGACGGTCGGGAACTCGATCTCCAGTGCATCGATCACCCCTTTGGCATGCAGTGCCGCTTCGATCGTACGGGTCTGTCCGTTCGGCAGGTCGCTCAGCAGCCGCTGCAGTTCGTAATCAGTGCCGACATTGAACATCTCCAGGATGGTCTGGTTCGTCTCCAGAACGATGAACGGCGTGAAACTGAATTTCATCATCCCCGCCAGTGAATTCTCGAACAGTGCCTTGTACCGCTCCTCGCTCTTGCGTATCTCATCGATGCGCTGCTGCTGTTCCTGCACGATGCGCCGGCTGCTGGAGAGGATGACGAAGACATACGCGAACGCGAACAGCACGATGACGGCGGTAGCGATGAGGATGATGGAGAGCGTATCGTTCAGAACGAGCGGCACAGGAAACTCCTTGCATAGAAGATGTTGGTGATGACGGTGAACCCCCAGTTGATGTGCCAGAAGATATCGAACGCGGTCATGCCCATTGCCAGGATCGTGTTGCTGTATCCGGTGATGATCACCGTCCCCGCTCCGTACAGCAGTACCGCCAATGCGATCCAGAAGGAAGCGTGGTGCGTCGCCGGTTCCGTGCTCGTCCGGACGATCATGTTCAGCACGATGACCGAAGCTGCCATCAGGAAGAGCATGGCAGCGATCGTGATCCCTTCACTGAACCGCTCCGGGTCCTCATAGAAGAACTTGTTCACCAGCCACACCGCACTGTACACGCCCGCCATGGAACGGAAGAGGAACTTCGTCCGCCGTTCCGGAACACGGGCATGGAAGAGGTACAGGATGCTGAGCAGTTCGATGATCTGATGGTAGTTCAGAAGGAACTGATTGCTGATGCCGAACCGACCCAGCGTGAACTCCATCACCAGATGCAGGGTGGAATAGACGCAGAAGAGCGTGAAGATCCGCATCGGTGATGCAGAACGCTTCCAAAACCAGAGTCCGGCCGCTGCCGGAATGAAATACGATGCGGCTGCGACATGGGCGAAGACGGGGATGGTCATGACGATGTCAATCGGAGATGATATCGTCCGTGTTGCAGTACGGCGGACAGGGATAGGTCTTCTCTGCAATGACGCCGTTCGTGATGTTCTTCCCGGTGGAATCGACGGCGATCAGCACGATGGTCGGTGTGCCGTCATCCATCTTGGCATAGTAATAGCGGATGCCGATCGCACCCTTCTGCGACAGCATCTTGTCCAGCACATCCCGGGTGAACATCCCGCCTTTGGTCTTCATCTGCATCGCATCCTTCTTCAGGTTCCCGATGTACTTCTTCGCGCTGTCCAGCGTGATCTCGTGACTGTGGGTCTTCTTCGGTAGATTCTGTGCGGTGCTGAGATCGATGCCGGCAAATAGACCGACAAGAATGAAAGCAGCAGTTCTGAAGCGGACAGCTGTGTGCATAGGTCCCTCGATGGGTTTGTGGAAGGATGGAATGTCGTTACCGCAAGCCTGAAAATAACAAATCCGCACATCATTCAAAAGTCCGATTCTGCGGGACAGTGCGGAGACCGGCATTTCCACATCATCCTTTTTCTTGCTATCTTGGACCCGTGAAGATACCGCAGGAAAAGATCGATGAGATACGGGCGGCGTCCGATGTTGTGGACGTCATTTCCGTCTATGTACGGCTGAAGAAACGGGGGAAGGACTACCTCGGCCTCTGTCCGTTCCATCAGGAGAAGACCCCTTCGTTCAGCGTCAGTGCGCAGAAACAGATGTTCTACTGCTTCGGCTGCCACCGCGGCGGGGATGTGGTGAAGTTCGTCATGGAATACGAGAAATCGTCCTACGTGGAAGCACTGGAACAGCTGGCCGAACGGGCCGGCATCACCATCACCCGGACGGAAGAGGCGTACGAAGCGGCGAACGAGATGGAGAAACTCTATGCCGTCATGACGTTCGCGGCGAGGTTCTTCTATAATAACATGACCAAGACGACGGAAGGGGAGTTCGCGCTGAACTACTTCCGTGAACGGGGTTTCACAGCGCAGACCATGACGACGTTCGGTCTCGGCTATGCGATGCGGGGATGGGATTCGCTGATCAAAAAAGCGGCGGAGGAAGGGATCGAACCGGAGATGCTGGACAAGGTCGGTCTTGTGCGGAAGAAGGAGGATGGCGGAACATACGATACGTTCCGCGGCCGTGCGATGTTCCCTATCTTCAATACGAACGGACGGGTGATCGCGTTCGGCGCGCGCAAGTTGTACGAGGATGACAAGCTCGGCAAGTACATCAACTCCTCCGAGACCACGATCTATCATAAGAGCAAGGTGCTGTACGGATTGTCCCAGGCGAAGGATGCCATCCGTGAACGGGATTTCGCCGTGCTGGTGGAAGGATACGCGGACCTCATCTCCGTCCATCAGGCCGGAACAAAGAACATCGTCGCTTCCAGCGGTACGGCGCTCACGCCGGAACAGATCCAGCTGGTGGCGCGCTATACCAAGAACATCACCCTCGTCTACGATGCTGACTCCGCCGGTGCGAATGCCATGCTGCGCGGCGTGGACCTGATCCTGGAAGGGGGACTCGATGTGCGCATCGTGCGGCTGCCGGAAGGAGAGGATCCCGATTCATTCGTGAAGAAGAACGGCGGCGAAGCGTTCGAAGAACTGCTGAAGAAGGCGGTCAGTTTCATCGACTACAAGGCAGGGGAGTTCATGCGGAACGGTTCGTTCGAGACGCCGGAAGGGAAGGCCGAAGCGGTGCGGGGACTCGTGCAGTCCATCGCGAAGATCCCGGACCAATTGAAACGTTCCTTCTTCATCAAAGCGGTCGCGGAGAAGTACGAACTGTACGAATCGACACTCTACGCAGAGATGGAGAAATCCACCCGGCGTGTGCCGCAGAAGTTCGTGCAGACCGTTGCCGCGGAGGAACCGCAGGAAGAACGGGAGACCCAACAGCGGAAAGCCGCAGCAGAAGAGATGCCGACCGAAGAACGGGACCTGCTCACCGCCGTGCTCGAGGACCCGAAAGAGATGGTGCCGTTCGTGTTCCGCACACTGCAGCCCTCCGATCTGACGCACCCGGCATCCCGGCGCATCGCGGAAGCGGTGCTGCTGCTGTTCGATGAGACCGG
>JAVBYA010000195.1 GCA_030824295.1 Bacteroidota bacterium | reverse complement strand
CTTCTGCGCCGCATCAGGATTGATGACAAATGCGGGACCATGGTCGCGGCACCAGGCATCGTTGGTCGGGATGCGGTGGAGCGTGAAGCGGTCCTCCGGCACACCGGCAAGCGTCAGACGCGACTGCACATCATCGAACATCGCATCATCCTTCACGTTGATGTTCACATGCTGGAAGCGTGCGATGGTCTTGACGATGTTCGTGTAGACGAACGGGACCGGCTCGAATTTATCGGGCCATGATTCGAGTTTGTGGGCCCAGGAGAGCCAGGTGGATGTCTGCGGTTCCCATTCTGCGGGAAAGCGGTAGCCGAGCTGTTTTGGTGTATTCATAGTATTTAAACCACAAAAGCACGAAGGCACTAAATATTAATCAGTTTGTGTCTTTGTGCCTTCGTGGTAATAATGGCTAATCAATAAAACGTTTGGTAATGTCGGAATAAGCATCGATGCGTCTATCTCGCAGGAACGGCCAGTGCACGCGCGTGGTGTTGGCGCGGGCAAGGTCCACCGGGACGACATTCACTTCCTCTTTATCGTGTGATGCTTTGAAGAGGATCTCACCCTGATTGCCGGCCACGAACGAACCGCCCCAAAATGTCTGGTTCCCTTCGTGTCCCACACGGTTCACGGCGACCACCGGGATGCCGTTCGCGACGGCGTGCGCGCGCTGGATGGTCTCCCATGCTCCATGCTGCACTGCGTTGACCTTCGGATCCTCTCCGTCCGCCCAGCCGATGGCGGTGGGATAGAAAAGGATCTCCGCACCGGTGAGCGCAGTGAGGCGCGCCGCTTCGGGATACCACTGGTCCCAGCAGATCAGTACACCGATGCGGCCGAACTTCGTATCGAACCGCTTGAAGCCGAGATCGCCCGGCGTGAAATAGAACTTCTCGTAGTACGCCGGATCGTCCGGGATGTGCATCTTGCGGTACTTGCCCAGGTACGTTCCGTCCGCATCGATCACGGCGGCAGTGTTATGATAGAGTCCTTCGGCTCGCTTTTCGAACAGCGATGCGATGATGACCACGCCGAGCTCTTTGGCGAGCGGCTGCAGCTGCTGTGTGGAGGGACCCGGGATGGCTTCTGCGAGACCGAACGGCGCATAGTCCTCTTTATCGCAGAAGTAGAGCGATGTGAAGAGTTCCTGCAGGCAGACGATGTTCGCCCCTTTGGCGGCCGCAGCGCGGATGCCGCTGACGGCTTTCGACATGTTCGCAGCAGCGTCCCCGGTGCAGGCGTTCTGCACCAGGCCGATGTTGACGACGGTGGTTGTGCTCATAGGTTCTGTGTTCTGACGGATTGGGTAAGGAGGTACTGTTTCATGATCTTGTTCAGCGATTCCTTCAGCACCGGCTTGGCGATGACCATGTCCGCATTGGTGAAGGTGTGACGGTCGTTGATGAGATGGTAGTGGTGTCCGGAGATGATCACGCAGAAGATCGCTTTGTTCATGGACTTCACGATATCCACGATGGCGATGCCGTTCATGCCCGGCAGAAGATAATCACAGATGAGGATATCCACCGCTTCGTTCTTCACTGTTTCGATGGCGCCGTGTTCGTTCACCGCCACGAACACGCGGTGACCGGCATGCTGCAGCGTTTCTTTGAAGAACAGGGAGAGGGGGATGTCGTCGTCCACCACCAGGAATGTCAGCGGTCCGCTGCCGGCATTGTCGCTCATGCTGCACTGCCCGCGGGACGGCGGTGTTCCGCGGCGCGGAGGGCGATGCCGAGGAGCATCTCCTGTGTGACCGGTTTCCCGATCACCTCGTTCGCGCCGACGAGCACCTTGTAATTATCGAAGCTCTCGTTGTAATATCCGGAGATGAGCACGCAATAGATGGAAGGGTCGGCCTTCTTCACTTCTTTGATGATGTCCGAGCCGTCGGCTCCCGGCAGGATGAGGTCGCAGATGCCGAGATCGATCCGTTCATTCGCAAGGATGGTCCGCGCTTTCTCCAGCGTTGCCGATGAATGCACGCGGTGCCCGGCCGTGGTCAGCACCTTGGTGATGAACAGCATCACCGAAGGATCGTCGTCAACAACAAGGATCGTAAGCGGGGTTCGTTCCATGGATCTCCGTCAGGCCTTTCCGAAACAGATGGTGGCGTTGGTGCCGCCGAATCCGAATCCGTTGGAGAGCGCATAGCGGATCTCCTTGCGGCGTGCGGTGTTCGGTACATAGTCCAGGTCGCACTCCGGATCGGGATTCTCCAGATTGATGGTGGGCGGGATGACCCCTTCCTTGAGCGCCATGATGGTGAGCGCCGCTTCGACCGCACCGGCGGCGCCGAGCAGATGACCGTGCATGGATTTGGTGGAGCTGACCATGAGTTTCTTTGCATGATCGCCGAAGAGACGTTTGATGGCCTTCGTTTCCGCGATGTCGCCCAGTCCGGTCGATGTACCGTGTGCGTTCACATAGTCGATATCCTGCGGCGTGAGCCCGGCGGCGTTGACCGCAAGCTTCATGGCGCGCATCGCGCCGTCCCCGTCATCCGGCGGAGCGGTGAAATGGTATGCATCGGCGGTCATGCCGACGCCGAGGATACGTCCGTAGATCTTCGCTCCCCGTTTCTTTGCATGTTCTTCCTCTTCGATGACGAACGCGCCGGCCCCTTCGCCGAGGACGAATCCGTCACGGTCCTTATCGAACGGACGTGATGCGCGGTGCGGTTCATCGTTCCGTTTGCTCATGGCGCGGGCCGAGCAGAATCCGGCAACACCGATCTCGGTGATGGACGCTTCCGCTCCGCCGACGATCATCGCATCCACTTCGCCGCGCTGGATGGCATGGAAACCGTCCGCGATGGCATGGTTGCTGGTCGCGCAGGCGGAAACGACACCGTAGTTGAGTCCTTTGGCGCCGATGCGGATAGCTAAGAGACCGGAGATCATATTGATGATGACGGAGGGAATGAAGAACGGAGAGACCTGTTTCTGTCCGCCGGCATCCAGTTTCAGGGAGGTGTGGCTGATGCCGATGAGTCCGCCCACGCCGGAACCGATGATGATGCCGACCCGTTCGGCGTTCTCGGGAGTGATAGCAAGGCCGGAATCCGCAACTGCATCCATCCCTGCGCCGATGCCGAACTGAACACACAGGTCCCAGCGCCCGACCTCTTTCGGGTCGAAATACCGCTTCGGGTCGAACCCTTTGACCTCCGCGGCGATCTGCGTGGTGAACCGTTCTTTCTCGAATTTGGTGATATAGCCGACCCCGGACGTTCCAGAAACCGCATTGTTCCACGATTCCTGCACGGAAAGTCCTAGGGGAGAGATCAGACCCATTCCGGTAACGACGACATTGCGCATAGATGAACCCTGTGTGAGAATTGTGAAGGAAGATACGGAAATTTTAATAGCTGAACAACAAAAGGGACCGGCGCCGTTCCCGTCGAATTTGGGAAGGCACACGGTCCCTGTTTACGGTTGGACCACCGATTTTGTGTCACATTATGATGCGGCGCGCTGTTTCGCTCCGGTCATTGCTGGATGTACTCTATGATATAGACGACCCCAGCGGCACCGTCTCCTCCCAGTCTGTCCGTTGCGGTCGATGCATGTCCTCCGCTCCCCCCGCTGCCGTATACTTCTCCGGCTGCACCGGCGCTGTTCGAACCGGACTGGATCCCGCCGCCGCCGAAATATGATACACCACCAAGCCCGCCGACACCGTTGTTGGTGCTGAAGATGATCCCTCTCCCGCCGCTGCCGCCGGTCAAATTCAGGTCTCCGCCTGTTGCCGTTCCCCCCGCTCCCCCTGCTGCGTTCACGCCGACGGTGGTCGATGTGACCGTGCCGCCGACCG
>JAVBYA010000434.1 GCA_030824295.1 Bacteroidota bacterium | reverse complement strand
CGAACATCAAGAAGAGGGGGAGGAGCTTCGAAGAGAACATGTCCGAGGAATATATCAAGGACCTGAACGAGGCATACAATTATTTCTTCTTCCGTTATAAGTCGGCGCCGCTGCTGATCATCAATGCCACCGAGATCGATTTCGTGAACGAACCGGAGGATTTCGAGGACCTGATGACGCAGATCCTGCGGAAGGACAAAGCGCCGGTGGAATACTACAATCCCAAAACGCGGAGCAGATCGTGATGCTGCGGTTCATCGTCTGGATGATCATCGTCTTCATCGCCGGGAAGATCCTCGGCCAGGTGATCCGGTCCGTCCGGCTGCTCATGAAGCCGAACAAGGATGTTCTGACCAAAACTCCCCGTTCCCCGTTCTCCCGCCGCGCTCCTGTTGAAGATATCCCGTACGAAGAGGTGAAGGACCCCAAATGAGCAGCGTGGAAGGTACTCTGAAACGGTTCCTCCTGCGTTTGGTCGGCACGATCCGACCGTACCGCCCGTATACACCCGCCGAGATCCCGCTGAACCGTCTCAAGCGCATCCTCGTTGTCCGGCAGCATGACCAATTGGGTGACCTGCTGATCACCACACCGGCCATCCGCGCACTTCGTAAACGGTTCCCGGACGCATACATCGGCGTCGTCGTCCGTGAATACACTGCGCCGGTCATGTGGGACAATCCCAATGTCGATGAGATCATCGTCTTCTATGAGAAGTTCAAGAAGTGGAACGTGCAGATGTTCTCTCTCTTCCTGGACCAGTTGCGCCGCGAAGGCGGATACGATTGTGCGATCGTCCTCAACACAGTCTCCCGTTCCGTCTCTTCTGACCTCATAGCGATACTCAGCAAAGCAAAGTATATCATCGGACCGGGGCATCTCAAACTTGATGCTTCGCTTCCGGAGCGCATCTACAATATCCTGACTCCCCGTACAAAGAAACTCCAGCTGGAGATCGAACACAATCTCGATATCATGAAGGTGCTCGGTGTTCAGCCGGACGGACTTGAATACGATCTCTCGCTGGACGAAGAGGAGGAGAAAGAGGCGGACGGCATCTATCATCAGCTCCATCTGAGCGGCGGCAGTTTGAAGATCGGCATCCACTTCGGCACGCTGGACGAGACACGGCGCTTCCCGCTGCATAAACTTGCCAAGGTGATCGACTGGGTGAAGACGAATGTGGAGTGTGAGGTCATCGTCATCATCGGACCGAATGAGGTCCGGCTGCGCGACGATCTCCTCCGTATGGTCAAAACGAAGGTCGTCTGTGCTCCGCTCATGCCCATCCGCATCGCCGCTGCGTTCATCCGCCGGATGAACCTCTTTCTGTGCAACGATACCGGCACGCTCCACATCGCCTCTGCAATGCGGGTGCCGACCGTCTCGTTCCACAGTACCAACGATCCCGCTGCATGGAAACCGCCGCACGAGCGTCATTTCGGCATCCGGGCGAGTGACCACCGTATCACCTCCATCACCGTAGAGCAGGCGATCGATGCAGTCAAAGCATCCATCGACCGCATCCGCAGTTCGCCGATTTGACCTTGTAATTCGGCGAAATAGTCAGTACGTTTCCTTCATGATGACACCGCAGGAATATGAAGAGGGCATTCGCGGCTTGAAGAAGTCGCTCAATGCCGTCATTCTCGCCCATTATTATCAGGATTCTGAGATCCAGGACCTCGCCGATTTCGTCGGTGACAGCCTCGACCTATCGCGCAAGGCCGCATCCACTACGGCGGATGTGATCGTGTTCTGCGGCGTCCACTTCATGGCGGAAACCGCCAAGATCCTCAATCCCCATAAGCCCGTGTTGCTGCCGGACCTTCTTGCCGGCTGTTCGCTCTCCGAAGGGTGTCCGCCCCCGGCATTCAAGAAATTCCGTGAGGCGCATCCGGACCATGTTGCCATTACATACATCAACTGCAGTGCGGAAGTGAAGGCGCTCAGCGATATCATCTGCACCTCCAGCAATGCTGAGAAGATCGTCGCACAGATTCCGAAGGACCAGCCGATCCTCTTCTCTCCGGACAAGAACCTCGGCGCTTACATCCAAAAGAAGACCGGTAGACCGATGACGCTGTGGAACGGCAGCTGTATCGTTCATGAGACATTCAGCGAACGAAAACTGATCGGTCTGCAGATGGAACATCCGGATGCCGAACTCATCGCCCATCCGGAATGTGAGGAGCACATCCTCGCAAAGGCATCGTTCATCGGTTCCACCAGCATGCTGCTGAAATACGTGCAGGACTCATCGCGGACGAAGTTCATTGTCGGTACAGAGTTCGGCATCGTGCATCAAATGGAAAAGAGCACGACAGGGAAGACCTTCCTTCCGCTGCCGCCGGAAGCGAACTGTGCGTGCAATGAATGTCCCCACATGAAAAGGAATACCCTGGAGAAACTCTATCTCTGTATGCGCGATATGTCCCCGCAGATCACCATGGATCCCGATCTGCTCGCCCGCGCCCGAACACCCATCGACCGGATGCTGGCGATGAGTTGATTGAAAGGTATCACAATGTCAGTGCACCCAGTTGCCGCACACGACGATCGAACCGACCCCGCTTTCTTCAATAACGGAACTTTTCTACCTTCCGGTCTCACATTCAGAACCACCCTAAATTCGACATCCAAGTCCGCTGTTCATTCCTTCGATCACCTTTTTGGTGCCATATGAGAACACTCTGGTTTACAATTCTCTTCTTCCCGTTTCTGCTTCAGGCTCAATACACATACAATTATCTTCAGATCCAGCACCCTCAACAGACATGGAGGTATGGTCAAGGCACGATCGATCAGTCTGTGCTCTCGGTTCGGCCGAAGGGCTCGTTCATTCAACAGGACCTCTATCTGACCATTTCAGCGAAAGGCCTGTCGTTCACTTCGGCGGACAGTGTTGAGATCCAGATGGAGTTCGCTCTTCCCAAAGAAGCGGTGGTCACCGATCTGTGGCTGTGGATGGACGACCAAACGATCATGAAAGGATTATTGCTGGATCGATGGACCGCTTCGAGCATCTATGAGAACATCGTCAAACGGCGTCGGGACCCGGCGTTGTTGATGAAAAATTCCGACCTTCAGTATACCCTTCGCATCTATCCTATGGTCGGGAACCAGTCGCGGAAGATCAAGATTTCGTATGTGGTCCCTGTTAACTCTACTGCCACTGGCGTCTCCGCATCGCTGCCGTTCAATATCATTAAAACTTCAAGAACGGCAGTGCCGAAAACAACGGTTCTGTATTGGCCGGAGGGAGAATATTCCCAGCCTTCATTCCTCGAGTTCTCCAATGGTTTTGAGAAGACTCCGCGGCTCGACGCAGTGACCGGGAAACAGTATTTTTACGGAGAGGTACCAGCGACGGTATCGTCGACGGCCGTGACATTGCAATCCTCTGCACCGAGCAAGACAGTGTCGGTCGCCAGATATGCCGATCCGCTGAAACAAGGAGAGGGGTATTTTCAGGTCTCCTTCAATCCTGCCAATGTATTTGGTATCGATCCTTCACAGAAGATCGTGATGCTCTTCGAGTTCGATGAGAACCGCTCCGTCTATTCCACGATCAGTACGTTGAATACGGTGAAGACATTCCTTCTCGCCAATCTTTCCAAACGCGATTCATTGAATCTCATCTTCTCCGGCAGTCAGATCAAACGGCTGAAGAACAGCGGATGGTTCGGCGGCGACTCAGCTTCGATCAATGGCGCATTCAACCTTATCACACAGAATATGCTGCAGAACTCCTCGAACATTCAAGCATTGCTGTCCGACGGTATCGATTTCGTCCGGCAGAACGGGAACACCGGTATTCTCTG
>JAVBYA010000296.1 GCA_030824295.1 Bacteroidota bacterium | reverse complement strand
CTTCTTTCTGGGTGGTCACCACATCGTTCTCTCTGGGAAGCTGATCGATGATGGTATTCGGAAGAAGTTCATCGTTGAATTGAAAGGTGATATTGCCGGTCTTAAGTCCTTTTTCCTTCAACAACTTCTGCGCTTCCGTCAATGTCTTTCCGATCAGGCTCGGCACATAGATACTGTCGATGGATCCTCCTGCGCTGACCACCGTGCTGACGTACGTTCCCTTCTTGACCTTGCTGCCGGGCGAAACGTCCTGAGAGATGATGGTACCTTCCGGCAGATCGACTGATATCTCGTACTGGATCGCCCCTTGCCGGAGACCTGTTCTGTCCAAAGCGAACTTAGCATCCCGGATGGAGCGTCCGCGGAGTGCCGGGACGATCACATCCTGCTCACCTCCGGAGATGGTCAAATAGACCCGGCGGCCGTTCTTGACGATCTGATCCCCGGCCGGATTCTGCATGATCACATAGCCTTCGGGATAGGCAGGATCGAAACGGGTCTCGCCCCGGCGAGGTTCAAGATGGAGTGAATCGAGGATGCGGCGTGCCTGTGCTTCCTTCATTCCTACCACGGTCGGAACGGTAAGGGTCCCCCCTTTATTGACATAATACGGCATCACGAACGAATCCAGGATGAACAAAAGGATGAATCCGCCGCCGATCACCCAGTAGAACGGTCTGAGGGACTTGGAGCGCAGTAAACGAAGGAATATGTTGGGCTGGTTTTTCATTGTCCGTAATGTACTAAACTCTCGAGATATTTGCCGATGATATCGAATTCCAGATTGACCGTATCCCCTTTTTTATAGGTGCCGAAGACGGTATGGTCGAAGGTATATGGTATGATAGCAACAGTGAACTCCTTTGCGGAGAGTTTGGCGACCGTCAGACTGGTCCCGTCCACCGTGATGGAACCGACCGGGATGAGATACTTCCGGAACTGCTTCGGAAACGCGATGGTAAAGAGCCAGCTCGTCTCCAGCGTGACGACTTTCGAGACGATGCCGGTCGTATCAACGTGACCCTGCACCATATGACCGCCGAGACGGTCCTGGAGCCGGACGGAACGTTCCAAATTGACAGTGGAACCCTTTTTGAGGTATCCGAGTCCGGTCTTGGAAAGGGTCTCTTTGATCGCCTGCACTTTGAAGGCACCGGGTGTGCGGCGGACAACGGTCAGACAGACGCCGTTCACGCAGATGCTGTTGTCAACGGTGAGTCCTTTCAGGACCTTCTTCGCTTTGATGGTGATCTCCATCCCGTCGCCGAACGGCACGATGGTCTGGATGGTCCCTGTTTCTTCTACAATACCTGTGAACATATCATTTCCGGACGAAGTCGTACACCGCTTTGGAGAGCTGTGCCAGGACCCCGATACCGTCCTTATTGTCTTTGAGATTTTTTGAAAGAAGTATCAGCACGTATTGATGTCCGTCCGGCAGGGTTATAATGCCGGAATCGTGCTGGACGTTGGTGATGGAGCCGGTCTTGTGTGCTACGATGACATCGCTCGGCAGGAGCGCCGGGATCATATCTTTGAATCTCTGTGCCCGAAGCACTGTCAGCATCTGTTCCGATGCATCCATATCCACAACTTTCTTCTGCGCCAGCTGCTCGAAGATGAGCATCAGATCATAGGCAGTAGTGGTGTTGTTGTACCCAGCAGCGAATGCTTTCCCGTCCTCCACCCCGCGGAGCACACGGATATCGTTGCATCCCATCTCGCGCATGGTCCGCATTATGTTCTCCGGTCCCGCCATCTCGATAAGGATGTTCGTAGCAAGGTTGCTGCTGACAGTGATCATCTTGAACACCAGCTCGCGGACGGTCTGTTTCTTCCCGATGGACCGATAGAGTCCGTCGTCGCTGTCGTCGGAGAGGTCCATCGCATACTCGCTCCCGTCCATGATACTGCGGAACGAATTCCGTACGACAACGGAATCATCGAGCGAGATCATGTTCGCAGACACCTGCCGGAAGATCTCGATCATCACCGGGGTCTTCATCGTGCTGGCGGCGTGGAAGTTCGTCCGCTCGTTGATGAGCAGCCGCTCGCCGCTCTTCAGATCGGAGAATGCAATGGCGAAATCCCCTTTGTGGGAACGGATGAGCGATTCCAGCTGCGTGCGGAGCTCGGCGATGCTGTGGACGGATTGGGACATGGCTGTTGTGGTCATGAACAAGAGCAAGAGGATGACTCGGTTCATCGTCGCTTCCGATACGTAATCGAATATTCCCGGAGGATATCCCCGGCAAAGGATCTCTGAGAACGGAGTTGCTTCCTGAAAGATACGGAAAAATCGCCAAAGGTCCTGATGCCGCTGCCGAATTTCTTCCTGGCTGTGAAGAGATACAGTGCATGCACAACGCCGGCATTCAGCACGGCGGTCGAAAGCCCTTGTCCCCCCTCGATCAGTACCGATGCGATCCCACGCTTCCCGATTTCCTTCATCACACGGTCCATCGGCAGCGTGTCCGAACGTCCCGGCAGAGCGATGACCTCAACGCCCAGTTCGGACAAGACGTTGATCAGTCCAGAATATTTGCGTGCGCTGCGAGCGGAGGTGAGCAGAATGCGCCGTGCTCCCGGACGGAAGACCTTGCTTGTTACGGGCACCGTGAACCGTCCGTCCACGACGATACGGACGGGGTCGCGTCCCTGCACATGACGGACGGTCAGTTCCGGATCGTCCATCAATACGGTTCCGGCCCCGACCATCACGGCATCGAACTGTGTGCGGAGCCGGTGTGCTTCGGTGCGCGAACGGAGGTTCGTGATCCACTTGGAGGAACCATCCTGCCGGGCGATGAAACCATCGGCTGTCTGCGCCGCCTTGACGGCAACGAACGGTCTGCCAGTCGTTATATGCGTGAAGAAAGCCTGATTGAGCGCACGGGCTTCCCGTTCCATCACACCCACATCGCAGCGGATACCGTAGCGGCGGAGTTTGGCGATGCCGCGTCCGGACACTTTGGGATTCGGGTCCTGCACTGCGACGACAACGCGGGCAAATCCATTGCTGATGAGTGCATCGGCGCACGGCGGGGTCTTGCCGGTATGGGAGCATGGTTCCAGCGAGACGTACATGGTTGCCCCGGCCGGGTCATGACGGCGACTATCAGCATCACGGATCGCTTCGATCTCCGCATGCGGTCCGCCGAACTGACGGTGGAATCCTTCTCCCAGCACTTTGCCATTCTTCACGATCACTGCGCCGACCATCGGGTTGGGACTGACGCTCCCCGCCCCTTTAGCGGCAAGGGTCAGGCAGCGCTGCATCCAATATGTGTCGCTTCGTTTCATCAGGGGAACGAAAGGTGTGATGGGACTGAAAATAAAAAAGACATCACGGCGCACAGGGCGGTCGTGATGTCTTTATGGAGAACGTTGTGCTGCATTATTTGAAATAGATCTCTTTCCCTTTGGCGGACGAGCGATAGATGGCGTCGATGATCTTCATCCGCTGCACCGCTTCCTGTGCGGTGGAGATCACCGGGTGGATGCCGCGCACGGAACCGATGAAATGCTTCAGTTCGTTCTCGTACGATTTCTTCAAAGCATTCTGCGATGTATCGGTCTTCACCGGCGTCACGTTCACCACGTTGCCGTGCATCTCCTTGTGGATCATCAGCGGATTGATCTTGCCGCTCCCCTGCTCGCCGTAGATATTGCAGTAATAGAGTTCGTTCTCGATATGGAAGTTCCAGCTCACTTCGATGGTGATGGTGGAACCGTTCTTCATGGTCAGATAGGCAACGGAGGAATCCTCCACTTTCGTCTTATGCGCGTAATTCGTTGCGCTCACCCGCACCACTTCCGGATATCCGGTCATCCAGAGCGCCAG
>JAVBYA010000029.1 GCA_030824295.1 Bacteroidota bacterium | reverse complement strand
GCCGACGGAGACGCCGTCGATCTCGATCGCCAGGCGAAGTGCAGCGCAATAAAAATCGACGATGTACTTTCCGAGCGGCTTCTGACGCTGGAACTCATATCCCAACATCTGCTTTCCCCGCAGTTCCTTCCACAGCATGATCTCACCGAGCGAGCTGTTCTTCCGGAGGATCTTCGCGAGCTCCTTCATTTTCGGATCGGTCCGTGCAGTCGTCTGTTTCATAGCACCATCACTGGATTTGATAGTTTCCTATGTTCTCTATGTTTCTATGTGTTTCCGCTTTTCTACTACTTGAAACACATAGGCACATAGGACACATAGGTAGTAAACTGTAGAATTTGGTAATTTGAAATCTGATAATCTGGAATTTGATAATCTTTATAATCTTGCAATCTTGATAATCATTTTAGTGAATCTGCATCTTCATCCCTTCCAATATCTTTTCCAAGGCTTTCTTACATGTATACTTCTTCGACTTCACCGTCGCTGCATTCGCGAATCCCATCTGCGCTGCGATCTGTTCCTGGGACCGTTCTTCCCAATAATAGAGGACCAGCAATGTGCGGCACGGATCCCCCAGCTGCGCCATCGCTGCGGCCACCGTGCGGGACCGTTCATCATCGATCATCGCATCCAGCGGTGAGACTTCGCCGGAGTCGAGCAGCTCTTCATTGAATTCCGTCGCCGGCTCGCGGTGTTTGCGCATCCGCTTGCGGGACCAGACGTTCTTCGCCACGCCGAAGATGAACGTGCTCAGTTTCGCTGTCCGTTCGAATCGTTTGTTGATCACCCGTTCCCACAGAATCACCACCGCCTCCTGCAGCACATCCTCCGCATCCTCACCGCTGCCGCTGTTCCGCACCACGTACGACACCACGGCGTTCCGGTTCTGCCGGTAGAGCAGCACCAGAGCGTCGTCGTCCCCGCGCTGAATCATGTCGAGGATCTTCGCATCGTTGTTCAAAAAGTGGATGACCGGCTTCATTGACCTTTCTATGATTGATGACATGTATCAGCAAGAGGTGAACGAAAGTACTAATAACCTGCCACAAATACCAAAGGAGGAGCAATGAATACCGTAACGGACAATAAAAAACAGCAACGAAGGACAACTCCCTTCATGATCCTTTTGCTTCTCTGCATCGCGGTGCTTACTCCGGCAATGCAGTTCCCCCCGTCCTATCCGTCGTTCCGTTTGGATGGACGATTGAACTGTCCGGTGATCGCAACCAACGGCGGCACCGCCTATCTGCATTTGACCATCACTGCACCTCCGGTCCTCTCCCGGCATCCCCGAAAACCGATGAATCTCTCCGTTGTGATCGACCGGAGCGGTTCGATGGGAGATCAGCGGAAGATGGACTACGCGAAGAAAGCATTCGCATCGCTCATCAATCAGCTGCAGCCGGAGGATATCCTCTCCTTAGTGGTGTACGACGATGAAGTGACCCTGCTCCGGAGTGCTTCCCCATTGGGAAAGAAGAAGATGCAGGTGCAGCGGATCCTGGACGAGGTCCAGCCGCGCGGATCGACCAATCTGGGCGGCGGACTGGAGAAAGGATTGCAGGAAGCCGAGCGCTTCGCCGGCAGAGGATATATCAACCGGGTGGTGCTGCTGTCGGACGGACTGGCGAACGTCGGCGTGACCGATCCTGCGCAGCTCAATACGATGGTGCGCAAATATCGGAACCAGTCGATTGCGGTCACTGCGATGGGAGTGGGACTCGACTACAACGAGAACCTGATGATGGCATTGGCGGAGAGCGGCGGAGGGAATTATTACTTCATCGAACATCCCAACCTGCTGACGTCCATCGTGCGCGATGAGTTCGCAATTGTTGCATCGGTGCTGGCGCAGAATGCGGCGGTCCATCTTTCACTGGGGGACGGTGTGACAGTCACCGACATCCTCGGCTGCGAGTATCAGCGGACGAACGGAGCGCTCGTCATCCCTGTAGGAGATCTTGCGGCAGATGAAACGCGGGAATACACCGTCCAGCTCACTCTGCCTCCGGGAAGCGGAAGACGGCATATCGCCTCGGGCACCCTGCGGTATGAACGTCCCGGCATGAACGGCAGTTACCCCTCCTTCACTGCATTGGTCACCTACTCCGCAGATGTGGCGGAGGTGGAACGGAACCGGGACCTGCAGACGCAGGCGCAGGTCGATGTTGCGCGCTCTGCGGTGAAAGTGGAAGAGGCGATGAAGGCGATGGACAGCGGGGACCGCGCTATGGCGGAGCAGCAGCTGAACGAAGCGAAAGTGCTCATGAGCAGCTCCCCGGCGGCAGCAGCCGGAAGCGCCGGAGCCGCATCGGTGCAGGATCAGCTCGGACGGATCGAATCGTATGAACGGACCGCAAAGGAAGAGACCGACACCCGCCGCGCGAAGAAGTCGATCCAATACGACAATTACAAAGTGCGGAAGAAACGATGATGAGGTTGGTGACTGTCTCCGGAGTAGTTTTTATTCGGTGGTGACAGTCACCAACTTTGTAACGGTGACAGGGATGGTGACTGTCACCAACGTTGCTTCGGCGTACTGGTGACAGTCACCAGCAGATCGAGGGTGACTGTCTCCGACCAAGCTTTAGCGTTCTGGTGACAGTCACCATCTTAACTTAAGGAGGTCCTATGAAAAACTCAGAGCACTACGAAACCTACGAACTGCGAAGACAGTCAGGACGGCATTTGCTGGAGGGACTCCTCATCGCCGCCATGTTCCATGGAATGCTCATCGGCGGACTGACCGCGCTCTTTCAATACCTGGAGCCGGAGGTCACGGAGCGTCCCATCGACAAAGATGGCACCGGCATCCTGATAGAGAATTGGCCGATACAGCCACCCGGACCGAAACTTCCCGGCAGTGCACGTCCATCAATCGAAGTACCGTCCGTGCCGATCATCGTTTCGGATGCTGATGCGTTCGAGCCGGACAGCATCTCCGAGGAGACGCTGACCGACGCTTCATGGGGTGCGGGAGAACCTGGCGGACTTTGGAGCGGAGAAGGGACGATGACCGGTTCGTTCGGCGGCGGCGGCGGAACGGGGGATGAAGAAAAAGAACCGGAACCGTTCACGGCCGTGGAGAAAGAACCGGTAGCACTGATTGATCCCGCGCCGGTCTATCCTGAGATCGCAATGCGGGCGGGACTGGAAGGGACCGTTTATGTAAAAATGTGGGTCGGGCGGGACGGCTCCGTAAAGCGCGCCGAAGTGGTCAAGTCCAGCTCGGAGTTCTTCAACGAATCCGCCCTTGCTGCGGCGCATCGCTGGACCTTCTCCCCCGCCATCATGAACCAGACCCCGGTCAGCGTCTGGGTGACCGTCCCATTCCGCTTCCGTATGCGGTGAGGGCAAGATGGTGACTGTTCGTTGGTGACTGTCACCAACCAAGCTATTGCATTCTGGTGACAGTCACCAACCGTGCAACGGTGACAGTCACCATCCTGGCGCAACCAAGCTTTGGCGTTCTGGTGACAGTCACCTTCTCGTGAGAGTCAATTCAGAGGTAACACTCACGGACCCCTCCCCATCGACACTCACCACCGCACTCTACACCATCCACCTCAGCAAACTAACCGTCGATCTCGGGATTCTATTGATTTTGAGGCACGCCAACGGCTATAACAGCGACCTGGCACTCTATTATAAGAGGGTGAAAAGCTGGGGAGTGGTGGTGGAGTTGTTGAGAGAAGATTGAGAAGTTTTACAGATTATAATTACTCAAAAACACTTTCTATAACTTTGCAAGCAAAAGTTTTGCGTTGATTAATTTAACTGGGTTATTGGGGTCTTTAACTTTTATATCCATTATTTTCAGTTTTCTCCCTTCCAATTTTAGAATTGTTTCTCTATCATCATCAG
>JAVBYA010000113.1 GCA_030824295.1 Bacteroidota bacterium | reverse complement strand
CCGGTGCACCGCAGAAGCTCTATACCACGGATGAATGTCTCGTGTCCCGCGCAGCAGCCGAACGGCTGATCGTCATCCAGGATTCACTGCGGAAACTCGGACTCGGTCTGAAGATGTATGACGGGTATCGTCCCCGCTCGGTCCAATACTTCATGTATGAGACCCTTCCGGTGGAATACCGGGCATACCTCGCCAACCCGGACCAGGGATCGCACCATAACCGCGGTGCGGCCGTGGATGTTTCTTTGGTTAACCTTGCCACCGGAGTGGAACTTGCAATGCCGACGGCATTCGATTTCTTCGGTCCCGAAGCTGGGCACGACTACGTGCATCCCAATCCGACCGTGAATCAGAACCGGATCTTCCTTCGCTCCATGATGCTGAATGTCGGGAAGTTCACGGATTACGTTGTAGAATGGTGGCACTATCAACTGCCGGCAGCGACCGGATTTCCGCTCGTCGATTATCAACTGAAATAGGCTCACCATGGTCCGACCGTTCATAGCAGTGATACTTCTTTTGTCCTGCGTTTCGCATCTTTCCGCTCAGAGCGAATCCATCATCAACTCCACCCTTCCCAACGCGCAGCGAGATCCGCACATCGCATCCGATTCTCTGGGGAATTATGCCGTCGTCTGGAGGTCCATCGCTCAGGCGGATTCGAACAGCGCCGGCGATATCGTCATTCGCTTCTTCAATGCCGAAGGACAGCCGCTCACCGGAGAGATCATCGTCAACACCGTCACCCCCCGCGATCAGGACGTCCCCTCTCTGGCGATGAGCCCGTCCGGGAATGTGATCGTTACATGGGCCTCTCATTCCGGCACGACAGATATCTATGATATTAAAGCACGTCGGTTCGTTGCACGGACAGCAGTGGGTAACGAATGGCTTGTCTCGACCACAACAGCACATACGCAGACCCATCCTGCGGCAGCGATGGACCGGAACGGACGATTTGTGATCGCATGGGATTCCTGGCATCAGGACGGCAGTGACCGGGGTGTTTACGCACGGCTGTTCGATTCTGCCGGCACAGCGATCACCGGTGAGTTTGCGGTGAATACGACCACGGCTTACAGTCAGGCAAAACCGGCCGTACGGTTCTTCCCCGACGGACGGTTCATCACGGTATGGGAATCCTGGAAACAGGACCAGGCAGAACCCGGCGGATATGCTGTTGTTGCCCGGCTCTTTTCCGCCGCTGCAGCACCGCTCTCTGCCGAATTCATGGTGAACAGTTACGTCTCCGATTATCAATGGTTCGCTGATGTGGAAACGTTCTCGGACGGTTCATTCATCGTTGGCTGGTGCAGCTGGGAACAGGATGGGTTCGACGGCGGTATCTACACTCAGAGATTCAACGCTTCCGGCGTGAAGACCGGAACGGAAACGCTCGTCAATCAAACAACCAACGAGTACCAATGGCTCCCCCGTATCGTGCGTTGGAAGGATGACAGTTATGCCGTCGTATGGTCCAGCTGGAAACAGGATGGTGACCGTGAAGGGGTGTATGTGCGGACGTTCCACAGCGACGGTCGGCCGTCGAGTCTTGAAAGTATGGTCCCCGTCTATACGACCAATTTCCAGTGGGAGCCGGATGCCATCGCGGCGCCGGACGGGTCGCTGAGGACCGTCTGGTCCACGTGGGGAAAGAACGGAATGGACTACGATATCGCAGCAAGGGACTTCATCCCCCGCCGTTTGACCGGACTCTTTCCGTCCTCATTCACATCGCATCCTTCAGGCACTTCCAGTTCTTCCATTATTGTCCACCGGATCGACTCTTCCGCTGTGACCGGTCATCAATATGAAGTGCAGTTCGATTCCCTCGGCGTGAAGGATTTCCGGATGCGCATCATCGACAAAACGGACGGCGATACGGTCGTTCCAAATGTACGGATCGACCGCGGTGATAAGACCTTCTACAGCACTCCGGTCTTCGACGGAGTCACGGTGGAATTCCGTCCCGTCTTTGAACTTCTGTTGGACCTGAACAGTTCCTTCGCAACGAACACGACCGGCTCCAATGTTGTCATTACCGTGGCACAACCGACCATCGGCACAAAACTGACGGCGCCGATCGACGCCGTGCTCCGCTGGGGTTCTTCCGATACGCTGCCGGGCGGACAGTTCGCTTCTCCCGGCGATACTGCCATCAACGTTTCAGGACAGCGAGTAGTGGCCGTTCCCTTCAAGGTGTGGAACATCACGGATAATGCCAGGGTAGACCTGCTGATCGCCGATGTGAATGCAAACAAACGGTACGATCTCGGTGAGAAGATCATCCTCCTGACGCCGGTGAATTACCGGAAAGCGGCGAACAATACCCACGCACAGATCTCCGCCCTCGCTCCCACAGGGGTGCCGCTCCTCTGGCCGGGTGTCGGGGACTCTGTCTTCATTTCCACACAGCGCCCTCTTTCCGCATTGGACAAATACCGGTTCACAACGGATAATAACACCGTCGTCGGAGTCCATCCTGCCGGCACACTTGCGATCCGGACGTTCGAAGTATCCCAGAACTATCCCAATCCGTTCAACCCTTCCACCACCATACGATACACCTTACCGGTCTCCGGGAACGTCCGTATCGGAGTCTATGCTGTCACCGGGCAGCGGGTGGCATTGATGGAAGAAGGGTACAGGAATGCCGGAACACACCGGACGTTGTTCAGCGGTCAGGGATTGAGCAGCGGAGTGTATTTCTACCGTGTGGAATTCAACGGAAGAACGATCGTCCGGAAGATGGTAATGATGAAGTAAGGATCACACTGATGTGCCGGCCGATGTCAGACATGCACATCGGCCGGAAGATCGAAGAGGAGGGATTCAATAGAAGTAGTAATGGATGGATATCTGCGGAAGCGGAACGATCGTACCGTCCGAGAAATAGGTGAAGAGTCCCTGGAACGTCATATGCACCCCCTCCTGCAGAAGGAATTCCCCGCCCAAGCCCGCACCGAAACGGAACGGCGCTGCATACCGGTTCGCATCCGAACCGTTGAAGAAGAAACTGGTCGCTGCTCCGAAGAAAAAACGGGCTGAATTGCTCCGCGTGAGATCGTGCTGATACTCTGCTCCGAATGAATAGAACGTATCGGTATTCTTCGGCTTGAATATCCCTAACACTCCCTGCAGCGATGCCTTCCCTTCCGCATGATAGCGGTAGCTGATGCCGACACCGGAGGCCGGTCCCCCGGAGAATCCCAGGCCATACACACTCTTACCGAACGCCTCCCCTTTCACCGACGTCACCGCCACCTGAGCGGACGAGATTGCCGGAAGAAGAAGGATGACCGCTGCGATCTGGAACACGATACATTTCATTTTGGATTTCCTACAGTTCATGATTGATGGATGTCGATGTATTGTTCATTCGGTCCGGAGCCATCGGACGATCTCTCCGAAGTTCGGTTTCTTGCCGGTGATAAGGATCCCGATGCGGAAGACCTTACCGGCGGCCCACATCAGTCCATAGATCGTCACGATCATCGTTGTAAGGGAGAGCGCGATCTCCCACCACGCGGGCATCTGCACCGAGAACCGGAGGGCCATCATGGTGGGTGTGAGCAGCGGGATCTGTGACAGCACAGTGACCAGAGTGGAATCCGGATTGAACATCACCGGTACAGCAAAGGCGATCGGTATCACAAGAATGAGCGTGATATAACCGGTCATCTGCTGTGCTTCCTGTTCCGTAGAGACCGTTGAACCGGCGATGATGAAGATCCCTACATACATGAAGTATCCAAGGATGAAATAGATGATGAGCAAAGCGAGATTGTCCACCGCAACGAACGGCACAGGGGTGGCAAAGTTGACGGCAATGAGCATCACTGCCCAGAAAGCAACGGTGGTGAGTCCGA
>JAVBYA010000448.1 GCA_030824295.1 Bacteroidota bacterium | reverse complement strand
CAATCGCGCATCTTTCCCACCACGATCCCTGCAGCTTTGGAGAGCGAACCGCTCAGGAAGAGATGCGTCAGCATCCGGTCGATGCGGTACGGTTCTTCACGCACATCCTCCAAAAAGAGGATCTTGCCGCTCAGGTCCATTTCGAACGGTGTGCCGAGTGTCGTTACGAGGAGTGAAAGGTTCCCTCCGATCAGCTCGCCGGTCGCCGTTCCTCCGTGCAGCGTTAGGATCCGGTTCTCTTTGTCCACTCTCTCACCCGGCGGCAGCGGGGGCTGTTTCAGCAGCCCGAGAGGTGCGGTCGTGGTGATGGCGCGGAAGTAATAGTCCGAGACGTATTCGTTGAAGGTGGAGAAGATGTTCGGTCCGTGGAAGGTCACCAGACCGGAGAATTTGTGGAACGCCAGCAGCAGTGTCGTGATATCGCTGAACCCGATGAAGACCTTCGGGTTCTTCCGGATCAGTTCGAAATCCAGATGCGGAAGCACCCGCATGCTGCCCCATCCTCCCTGCACGGGAAAGACCCCCTTCACATCGGACCTTCTGAACATCGCATTGATATCGTCCGCCCGTTCCTTGTCCGAGCCGGCAAGATAGCCGTAGACATTGCGGACATGCTCACCGAGTACAACGGAGAATCCCAGTGACTCCGCGATCTCTTTGGCAATGGTGATCCGTTCCGGAGAATCGACAGCCGTTGCCGGCATCACGAGTCCGACCGTATCGCCTTTTTTCAATGCCGGGGGTTTGATGAGCGGAAGCGGCGTTGTGCCGCTGGATTGTGCTTCGAGGAAGGAGAGGAATTCCGGAGGATAGACCGCCGCCATAGCGGAGGCGGATACTCCGGAAAGGAAATTTCTCCGTGTGAACAGGTCACTCATGGCGAACTCCTTGATACAGACATCGATGAGCGTTGCCGGATCACGGGATGATCTTTGTATACCGTATATGCCTCGCGATCACCGGTTCTGAAGTTGAATGAGGATCATTTCCCTTTGATGAATTCTTCCGCGATCTGCACAGCATTGGTCGCAGCCCCTTTACGGATATTGTCAGAGACGATCCACATGTTCAGTCCGCTCTTCACCGTCTCGTCGCGGCGCACACGGCCAACAAAGGTCTCATCCTTATCGTACGCGAAGATCGGCATGGGATAGTGCTTCTCCTGCGGTTTGTCCTGCACGATGAGTCCGGGAGCTTTCGCCAGCAGTTCACGCACCTCGGACATCTCGAACGGCTTCTCGAACTCGATGTTCACCGATTCGCTGTGGCCTCCGATGACCGGTACGCGGACGCAGGTCGCGGTGACGGCGATGCTCTCGTCCCCCATGATCTTCTGCGTCTCTTTCATCATCTTGTACTCTTCCCGCGTATAGCCGTCCTCAAAGAACTCATCGATGTGCGGTATCAGGTTAAAGGAGATCTGGTACGGGAACTTCGGATTCGGGACCGATTCTTTGTTCCATTCCTTCATCAGCTGGTCGTATCCCTTCTGCCCTGCACCGGTCACGGATTGGTACGTGGAGACAACGACCCGTTTGATCTTGAACCGGTCATGGAGCGGCTTCAGCGCTACGACCATCTGGATGGTGGAGCAGTTCGGGTTTGCAATGATCCCTTTGTGTTTGAAGATATCCTTCCGGTTCACTTCCGGGACCACGAGCGGCACGTCCGGCTCCATGCGCCATGCGCTGGAGTTGTCGATCACCAGAATGCCGTGTTTCGCTGCGGTCGGCGCGAACTCCCTGCTGGTGGAACCGCCGGCGGAGAACAGCGCGATCTCGATATCCTTCCGGGAGAGCGATTCATGCGTCAGCTCTTCCACGCGGTACGACCTCCCTTTGAAGTCGATCTCCATCCCCACGGACCGTGCGGAGGCGAGCGGTATCAACCGTCCCACCGGGAAATTGCGCTCCTCGAGCACCTGGATCATTTTTCGTCCAACCATACCGGTCGCACCGGCTACAATAACATCGTAGAGTTTCATATTCGTCACAGTCTTAAATTGTGAAATTTTGGAATCTTGGAATTTGATAATTTGGAATCGATCTATTTTATATCCTCGATCTTTTCCCTCTCCCTGATGACCCTCACCTTATCCCCGTTCACCAGCACTTCCGCCAGTGCGGGACGCGCATTATAGTGCGACGTGAAAGAGAATCCGTACGCTCCCGCCGTCAGGATAGCGAGCATATCACCCCGGTGAACGTACGGCAGCGTCCGTTCCCGCGCGAAGAAATCCCCTGTTTCACAGACCGGACCGACCACATCCACGCTCTCCCGCTCCCCTTCCTTCAGCGTCAGCGGCACGATCTGATGGTACGCCTGATAGAGACTCGGACGGATCAGGTCGTTCATGCCGGCATCCACGATCACGAATTTCTTCACGCCGTTGTCCTTGCGGTAGAGGACCTTCGTGACGAGGATCCCGGTATTGGCGACGATGGAACGTCCCGGTTCGATGACGATCTTGCAGCCCGCCGAGCGCAGGATAGGGAGCACCGCGCCGATGAATTCACCGTTCATCGGTGCTTCATCCGCCGCCGTGGTCTCTTCGGAGGGCAGCAGCGGGTGTTTCACGGCATTCTTGTAGGTGACGCCGTATCCGCCGCCGAAGTCGATATGCTGGATGTTGATGCCGGATGCGCGCAGGTCCGCGACCAGTTTCACGACCTTTTGCGCGGTCTGAACGAACGGGTCCAGTTTCAGGATCTGCGAACCGATGTGCGTATGGATGCCGTCCACATGCAGATTGGGAAGCGAATGGGCGTATGTGAATACTTCTGCTGCGACCGCAATGTCAATGCCGAATTTGTTCGATTTCAGTCCGGTGGAGATGTACGGATGCGTCGAGGCATCGATGTCCGGATTCACGCGGAGAGCGATGCGCGCCTTCCTCCCCATCCGTCCGGCGATCGCGTCGATCACCGCAAGTTCCTCCGTGGATTCCACATTGAACGCGAAGATGTCGTGCTTCAGGGCGAACTCGATCTCGGCATCCTGTTTCCCCACGCCGGCGAAGGTGATCGTGGATGGTGCGAACCCTGCTTTCAGCGCCAGATGGATCTCGCCGGCAGAGACGGCATCCGCCCCCGCGCCTTCGGCAACGAGGATCTTGAGCAGTTCGTGATTGGAATTCGCTTTCAGCGCATAACAGGTCGTATGGTCCACGCCGGCGAACGCACCGTCGATGGAACGGAAATTATCGACGAGCTGCTGACGGCTGTACAGATAGAGCGGCGTGCCGAACTCCTGCGCGATCTCGGCGACCGGCGTATCCTCACAGTATAGTTCGTTCTCTCGGAAATGGAAATGTTTCATACGTGCTCAGGGATTGATGGTCATTCGAAGATCTCCGGGAAGTTCCCGGCATTGGCGAACAGTTCGTTGTGCAGACGGAGCACCACATCATCGACGAATTCCTCGTCGATGACGAAACTGAGATTGATCTCGGAGGCCCCTTGCGAGATCATGTTGATGTTCACATCCGAGATCGGCGTGAGCATCTTCACGGCCAGTCCGGGGGAATTGCGGAGATTGTCCCCCACGATGCAGACGATCGCTTTCTTGTCCGTCACCGTCACGGTGGCGAACCCTTTCAGTTCGCGGACGATCTGTGCGAGCTGTTTCGTATTGTCGATGGTCGCGGTAACGCTCACTTCGGACGTGGCAACGGTGTGCACGACGGTCTGATATTTATGGAACACATCGAAGACGTTCTCCAGGAACCCCGTGGCAAGGAACATCCTGGTGGAGACGATGCTGATGAGCGTCACCCCTTCCTTGTACGCGATGGATTTCACGATGCACCGCTTGTCGGTCTTCGGTTTGGAGACGATGAGCGTTCCGGACGAGTCCGGATTCTTCGAGTTCA
>JAVBYA010000091.1 GCA_030824295.1 Bacteroidota bacterium | reverse complement strand
GCAATATTGTGATGAGACGCATCATTGTTCGAATTGGATGGTGCCAAAATGTTCTGGACGGTGGAAGCACTTGGGACCGTATCCGGTCGGGGACCACGCCAGCAGTTCTTCGCCGTGGAATGAACCGGTGGCACGATAGAGATTGATGTTCCAGCGGTCCTCAGTTCGTTTATGAGAACCAAAACAATTCCACGGAAGTTCAATCACGGAGCTCCAGATCTTCATCTCTTCATCCACCTGAGATCGGCATTTCAGACCGGAATACCAATGATGGTTCGAGATACCCAGCTGCCGGTCGACATCGATATCGATCCAGCGTGCATCGGGAGAGACCTGGAACTCCTTATACCGAAGCGTACGTGCGGCATCCACGCCGATGAACACTTCATAGACATCGGACAATTCCCATAATCGGTATGTTTTCCCCTGATGCGGCGTCGGTGCGGTCGGCGGTGCAAGACGAAGCGTGTTGAACCGGCCGCGAAAGCAGACGATGAGCCCATTATCATTCCACTCTATTCCGACCTGAGTATCGATAGCAGAGGGGGATTGCGTTCCATCCGCCATGAGCAGATGGTCCGCCGTAACGAAATGATCGACGTCCGCATCGTCCATCAGGTCGATGGTCGGAAAAGGAGAACGCCGGCATTGAATGGTCATGTCGTTCGGCATACCGGTCCTATTATTGCTTCAATTCTTTCACGAGATATTGTCCTGTATACGAGCGCTTCTCGGCTGCGACCTTTTCGGGGGTCCCTTCTGCAATGATCATTCCGCCGCCGCTCCCCCCTTCCGGTCCAAGATCGACGATCCAATCCGCCGTTTTGATCACATCCAGACTGTGTTCGATCACGACAACAGTATTCCCTTTCTCGACCAGTTTGTCGAGCACTTCCATCAGCATCTTCACATCATCGAAATGGAGTCCGGTGGTCGGTTCGTCCAGGATGTACAGGGTATTTCCCGTCCCCACTTTAGAGAGTTCGGTGGAGAGCTTCACACGCTGCGCTTCACCTCCGGAGAGAGTGGTGGCCTGCTGGCCAAGATGGATGTATCCGAGTCCGACATCGAACAGGGTCTGCACCTTCCGGTTCATCACCGGCATCTCGGCGAAGAAAGCGAGCGCCTCTTCCACCGTCATCTCCAGCACATCGGAGATCGACTTGCCCTTGAAGAGGACCTCCAGCGTCTCACGGTTGTACCGCTTGCCGCGGCAGACATCGCACTGCACATACACGTCCGGCAGGAAGTTCATCTCGATCTTCTTCACGCCGTCCCCTTCGCATGCCTCGCAGCGTCCGCCTTTCACATTGAAGCTGAACCGTCCGGACTTGTATCCGCGGATCTTCGATTCCGGCAATTGCGCGAACAGGTCCCGGATGAAGGTGAAGAGTCCGGTGTACGTTGCCGGATTCGAACGCGGCGTGCGCCCGATGGGAGACTGATCGATATCGATCACTTTGTCGATGTGCTGCACACCGTCGATGGTCTTGTAGGGATAGACCTGGATCTTCGTCTTATAGAACTTCTGCGAGAGGATCGGATAGAGCGTCTCATTGATGAGGGTCGATTTCCCCGACCCGCTCACCCCGGTCACGCATGTAAGCGTGCCGAGCGGTATGCGCAGATCCACATCCTTCAGATTGTTGCCGGAAGCTCCGGTGATGGTGAGGAACTTGCCATTCCCTTTGCGCCGTTCGGCAGGGATAGGGATGGTCTTCTTCCCTGTCAGATATTCGATGGTGGAGGAACGTGCGCCGACACTCTTGGATAATCCGGTGCGGAATTCCTCCGGCGAACCCGAAGCCACAAGTTCCCCGCCGTGTTCTCCCGCCCGCGGACCAAGGTCCACGATGAAATCGGAATTCTCCATCATCTCTTTATCATGCTCGACCACCAGCACGGTATTGCCGAGATCCCGCAGATTCTTCAGCGAACCGATCAGCTTCGTATTGTCGCGCTGGTGCAGTCCGATGCTCGGTTCATCCAGGATGTAGAGCACGCCGACAAGCTGGGAGCCGATCTGCGTTGCGAGACGGATGCGCTGTGCCTCACCGCCGGAGAGGGTGCGCGCGGCACGGTCCAGCGTCAGGTAACCCAATCCCACATCCACCATGAATCCGAGACGCTGATTGATCTCTTTCAGGATAGGCCGAGCGATCTCCATCTGCCGTTTGGAGAAGGTGAGTCCCTTGAAGAATTCCTGCGATTCAGTGAGCGATCCCTTCACGATATCGGCAATGGAATACCGCGCGCCAGTGGTATCATCCACTAACTGAATGGCGAGATTCTCCTTCCTCAGCCGGCCGCCGCCGCACTCCGCGCAGCTCTTGGTGCTCATGAAGCTCTCCACCCATTCGCGGATCTTCAGCGAAGAGGTGTCGTTATAATATTCCTGCAGCATCTTCATCACACCGTCGTACCGGTGTTTGTACGTGGAGGTCCTGCCGCCGGCATAGGTGTATTCCACCTCGATCTTCTCCCCCTTGGTTCCGTACAGCACTTCGTCCAGCGCTGCTTTGGGGAAATCCTTGACCGGAACGGAGTAATCCAGATCATGACGCTTGAGCACGGCTCTCACCTGTGCAAAGAACCATGTAGCGCGTGGCTTGCCGAGCGGTGCTATCCCTTCCTGCTGGATGGAGAGCGAAGGATCCGGAATGATCAGGGAGAGATCGAAGTCCTTCTTCTCGCCGAGACCTTCGCATGCCGTACAGGCGCCGGATGTGGTGTTGAAGGAGAATGAATTCGGGGCCGGTTCCTCATAACTGGTTCCGCAGAGCGGACAGGAGTATTTCTTGCTGAAGAGCGTGTCCTGTTTACCATCGTTGACAATGATGACACCCTCGCCGAACTGCAGCGCCACCTCCACCGAATCGGCGATACGGGAACGGCTCTCTTTCTTCACCTGGATCCGGTCCACCACGATCTCGATATTGTGGATCTTGTATCGGTCCAGTTTCAAACCTTTGCTGATCTCCACGACCTCATTATCCACCCGCACGCGGAGGAAACCATCCTTCAGCACCTTCTCGAAGAGTTCTCGGTAATGTCCTTTACGCCCCTTCACCACCGGTGCCAGGATCTGGATCTTGGTCCCCTGCGGCATCCTCATGATGGCATCGATGATCTGGTCCACACTCTGCTTCTGCACGCGTGAACCGTCGTTCACGCAGAACTGCGTACCGGCGCGGGCATAGAGCAGACGGAGGAAGTCATAGACCTCCGTCACCGTACCGACGGTGGAGCGGGGATTGGTGCTGACGGTCTTCTGTTCGATGGAGATGGCCGGGGAAAGCCCTTCAATGTAATCGACATCAGGACGCTCCATCAGTCCGAGGAATTGCCGTGCGTAAGCGGAAAGGGACTCCACATATCGGCGCTGTCCTTCGGCGTAGATGGTATCGAATGCCAGGGAAGATTTCCCTGAGCCGGAGAGACCGGTGATCACGACCAGTTTGTCGCGCGGGATCTCGACATCGATATTCTTCAGATTATGCTCGCGGGCCCCTTTCACGATCAGCATATTGTGATCGATGTCGGGAGGTTTCGGAGCGGCAGCAGCGGTTTTCTTCATAGGCTCAGGATGCCGGCAATGGTGACAGCCGGTGGTGGAACACTGGAAAAATCAGCGAAGTTCAAATGGTAAGATACGGAAAGTCGGACGGAGAGGCAAAGGCCGGGACATCACTCCCCTCCCCCTCCTTTCGAGGAATTCCGGGGAGGGATGGGGGAATGGAGGATCGCATCAATGGAATCCGGACGATCGGGTGTTCACTGCGGTGCTCCTTCGGCTCTCCCGATCAGAAAATTGAACGAAATATCTTTGATCTTCCGCGGTTTCTGACCGACAGTGATACGCTCGACGATGATCTGTA
>JAVBYA010000256.1 GCA_030824295.1 Bacteroidota bacterium | reverse complement strand
AGTTCAGGATGTTCAGGTACGGCTGACCCGCCGGGTCCCACACGCTCGGACCGAAATGTTTCAGTCGCGGCAGACGCGCCTGCATCTCCACGCGGGCGGTCCATTTGTCCGCACGTCCTTCTTTCATGGAGATGTTCACCACGCCGGATTGTGCGTTGCCGTACTGTGCGGAGAATCCGCTGGTGATCACTTCCACTTCTTCCACCGCGCTCATGATCGGCGCGAACGACGTACTGTTGTCCAGCGGATTGACGATGCCCATTCCCTGCAGCAGATAGAGTTCTTCCCCTTCGCGTCCGCCGCGGAAGTGATTGTCCGATACATCGCTGGAGAGCTGGATGACGCTGACGAGGTCCCGGGTGCCCGGGATCGCCATGATCTCGTCCCCGCGCCGGATGTCGCTCGTTGACGTTTTTTCGCGCTGCACGTCGGGACGGTCCGCCGTGATGATCACTTCCTTCCCTTCCACCGTCGTTTCGGTCAGCACGAAGTCCGCAGTTGTCGTCCGGTTCGCATTCACGATCACACCGCGCTGAGTGATGGTACCGTACCCGACCATGGAACCGCTCACATCGTATTCGCCCGGCGGGATGTTCAGGATGAAGAAGTTCCCTTCGAAATCCGTGATGGCCCCCATCTTCGTCCCTTTGATGACGATGTTCGCACCGGGGATCCCCTCTTTGTTCTTGCCATCGGTGACGCGGCCCGAGAGTTTGCCGGTATTCTGCGCAAAGAGCAGAGTGGAGCAGCAAAGGAACAGCAGCAGTGTTTTTTTCATACGGAATACTCGTTGGTGTTCGGTCCTGCCGCGATCACCGGAAACGCCGAAGAGGCTGCGGATGCTTGCCGGAGAAAGAATGATCGTGCGGTACGGAGGATGGAACGATGATTGAACTGAGGAGCAGAAGAATTGAACAGAGGAACGAAGATCGAATGGAACGTTGCAGTTGCAGAACGGTGGAGAACTCTTGGATCGGAACATCGATCAGGCTGGATGCCGTAGTGACATTGCATCACACTGTCGGACAGCAGTGTGTTGCACTGCTGTTCCTTCCGGGTCATCAATGTGCGTGCGGCGCTCATTTGACGCTCCCGGTGATCATGGTAGGATCCTGTTTATGCATGAAAGACATCACATGTCATACAAGTTGGACGCGATAAAAAATTTTTGCTATTATTCCTTTGCCTGACTCTTCAGCATGATGCGGATATGTTCTTCGGCGATAGCAAGATGCTTGTTCATCATCTCGCGTGCACCGACCGGGTCCCCTTTTTCGATCTCGATGACGATCTTACTGTGCCATTCGATCGCCGATTCCTGCGCATGGTCGTTGGTCTGGTAGACGGATTTCTTGATCTCCGGCATCAGCCGATGGATCGGATCGAGGATCAGCGGCATCACCTGGTTCTGTGATGCTTTGGCGATCAGCAAATGGAACTCCATATCAAGACTGGCAAGACCGGCGGTCTCACCGGAATAACTTTTGAGCCGGGTGATATTGGAATGGAGTTTTTCCATATCCTCTTCCGTTCGATGCAACGCTGCGAAGGCCGCAATGGAAGGCTCGATGATCTGGCGCGCGTGGATGACATCCAGCGCATAGTTTTGCGAGATCTTGAACTTCAGATACTGATGCAGGGGATCGGAGACCGTATCCGCGGAAAGGGCTTTGACGAAGATCCCTCTCCCTTTTTCAATGCTGATGAGACCTTTCGCACTGACCGTCCGAAGTGCCTCGCGGATCACAGTCCGGCTTACACCGAACTGGCTGGACAGCTCCGTCTCGGAAGGAAGTTTGTTCCCATTCGCAATCTTGCGTGTATGGATCGCATCCTCAATGAGGTTTGCGATCTTTTTGCTCAGGATCTCTCTATTTTCAACTGGTGCGAAGATATTGACCTCTCTGGTGACTTGTAGTATGTCATACATCCTACTCGTGACAACCTTACGGTTTCTTTGTTCAGGAGTCAAGCAGGAAAATGCTGCCGAAAATGGCAATCGACCTTATTTATTTAGGTATTTTGACTATTTGCCGTATTGTCAAGATATCATTGCGCGATTCATTTATAGGAATTTATGATATTCTTGACCTTTCCTTAATTCTTAAGGTTCAGACTTTTTCCAAAAAAATGTGACGAAAAGAAGGAACCTCGCTCAATCTGCGGATAGAACAGCTGTTTTGGGTCCGATTCCATTCCTGCTGAATGCTTCAATGCGGAAATAGTACTTACGGCCCTTATCCAGCGCAGTACAGTAATACTCATTCGCACCGTTGACCATGGCGGAAAGATAGAGCTTATCCGGCGCGATCCCCCAATAGACCATATACCCGTCCGCATCGTCGGACTGCTTCCACTTGAGCCATGCGTTCCTTCGTTCGCTGTCGCCGCGCAGCACGACCAGACCTCGGACACTGTCCGGTGCTGCTCCGCTCCCTTTTCCAAACACGCGGAGTCCGCTCAGGGCAAAGGTCCCGGTCGGCACGTGGATATTCTCCATACGGATGTACCGTGCAGTGACCGGTGAAGGAAGTTCGATGTAATCGTGCGGCACATCCTTCATGTTCGTGCTTTTGTCCGCAAGAACGTTCCATCGTTTCCCATCGAGAGAGGACGATAACTTATAACGGTGGTAGATCCCCTGCTGCTTCCCCATCAGCGATGCGTTCTGATCCGCGTAGTTGATCTGCACTGCATGGACGGTGCTGACCTCACCCAGATCGGTCATGATCCACTCCCCTTTCTTTCCGCTCTTCGCACTCCAATAGGTCTTCATATTCTCGTCCACCGCATAGTTCGGCGCGAAACCTCCGAGCGTCGAAGAGACCGTCACAGGCAAATTGTAGTTGAGCAGCATCCAGCCGGTGAATTGACTCCCGGCGTGATCGGCCGGTCCGTTCGGCATCATATGCGGATAGTCGCCGTATGAAGTGTTAGAGAACAGGATGCCGTCCTTATCGAAACCGGCAGGCCAATATCCCAACCGGCGTTCGAAATTGTTCTTCACCGAGATGGCGATCGTCCCGACATGCCACCAGTTGCCGTGCAGGTCCTGGAACGTCGCTCCATGCCCAGCACCGCGGGCGAATCCTCCCGGCTTCATCGCAAATGGATTATGGTCCTGATACCGGAACGGACCGAGCGGATGCTCGCTGATATAGACGCCGTCCCCGTACCCGCTGAACTCCGTCCCCGGTGCGGCATACTGCAGATAATACTTCCCGTTATGCTTGTTCATCCACGCCCCTTCGATGAACGGCTTCAGGAAGGTATTGTCCGCATGTTCTCCGAACCGTTCCCAGCCATGCTCTGCGTCGTTCAAACGGAGGAGCTCCTTCTTTTCGCCGATGGGACGAAGTGTCGTACGGTCGATCTCCTGTCCGACGATCGGCTTGTCATTGCTGGAGCCCCAGTACAGATAGAGCCGGCCGTCATCATCCGTGAAGAACGCCGGATCCCATGCACCGGCAGGGAACGAATCGACCGCCTCCGTCCATTGGTCCTTCGTCGGATCGGTGCTCATCCAGAGCGGGAATGTATTGGTATGCGTGGAACCGATCAGCAGCAGCGTATCGCCGATGACCCCGGCAGCCGGTGCACAGAGCTCGTCATACACCTGATGGTACGGTTTCAGGAAGAGACGCGGAACGAATGTCCAGTCCATCATATTGCTGCTCCACCAGTATCCGTACTGATTGGTGGAGAAGAGGAAGTACTTCCCTTTGAAGAGTGTGATGACCGGATCGGCGGTCGTGCGGTGTTTCCCCCATTCCGTGAAGTTCGGAATGGCGCCGTATCCGTAGTCGATGTTCAAAGGATTACAATAGGTGCGCTGCTGCGCGGTGAGAGGATGAGAGAGGATGAACAGAAGGAGCATGCTG
>JAVBYA010000273.1 GCA_030824295.1 Bacteroidota bacterium | reverse complement strand
AATATGCACCGTACGATAAGAATCCGTTCACCGCGCTGAACACCGCCTTCATCAATGACGGTGCGTTCATCCATGCGGAAAAAGGGACCGTCGTCGAAACGCCGGTCCATCTGTTGTTCATCTCCACTGCCGTCGGTACAGAACCGGTCGCTTCCCACATCCGCAACCTGATCATCGCGGAAGAAGGGGCGAAGATCGCCGTGGCGCATAGTTTTGCCTCCGCGCAGGACAACACGAACCTGACGAACGTCGTGACGGAAGTGATGGCGAAGCAGGAGAGCGTGGTGGAAATGGTGAAGGTGCAGCGCGAGAGCGAACGGTCGTTCCATGTGGAGCATCTGCACGTCCATCAGGAAGTGCGCAGCACCTCGCGCATCTTCTCGCTGGCGGTCGGCGGTGCCATCGCCCGCAATGAGATGAGCGTGATCATCGGCGGCGAGACCACCGAATGCAATCTGAACGGACTCTATATCACCTCCGGTGAACAGCTGATCGATCATCATACCTTCATGCATCACATCCATCCCGAATGTCCGAGCCATGAGCTCTTCAAAGGGATCCTCATGGACAAGTCCCGCGCCGTCTTCAACGGCAAGGTGTACGTGGAGCCGGAGGCGCAGAAGACCGATTCGAAACAGACCAACCGTAACCTGCTCCTCTCCGATGAGGCGATCGTGGACACCAAACCGGAACTGGAGATCTTCGCGGATGACGTGAAATGCACGCACGGCGCCGCGGTCGGCGGTATGAACGAGACCCATTCGTTCTATCTGAAGACCCGCGGCATCTCCGAAGGGAGTGCCCGCGGTATCCTCACCGTCGGTTTTGCAGCGGAAGCAACGCAGAAGATCGTCGATCCTCAGCTGCGCCGTTTCGTGGACATCATCGTGGTGGACCACCTGCGCAAAAAATTCGGCACCGGGAATCTTCCGGAGATCGTCCACGCATAATCCGATGGACCGGCACAGGCCGGTCCGAAGCTCTGAAGGAACATCACTACGAAGACACCAACGACATATCCGATCGATACCATACGGAACGATTTCCCGATCCTGGGAACGACCGTGCACGGCAAGCCGCTCGTCTATCTGGACAATGCGGCCACCACACAGAAACCTGAAGCGGTCCTGAAGGTACAGGACGTCTATTACCGACAGCAGAACGCCAACATCCACCGCGGCGTGCATCAGCTGAGCGAGATCGCAACCTTCGAGTACGAAAAAGCGCGCGGCAAGGTGAAGAATTTCATCAACGCCGCCGATGTCAAGGAAGTGCTCTTCACCTCTGGCACTACTGCGGGCATCAATCTCGTGGCGAGCAGTTTCGGACGGACGTTCCTCAAGGCGGGAGATGAGGTCATCATTTCCGCGATGGAACACCATTCCAACATCGTACCGTGGCAGCTCATCTGCGAAGAGCGCGGCGCACTGCTGCGCGTGATACCGATGAATGACAACGGCGAACTGCTGATGGACGAGTTCGAACGGATGCTCTCGCCAAGGACGAAATTCGTCTCGATCGTCTATATCTCGAACTCCCTCGGCACCGTCAATCCCGTTTCCCGTATCATCGCCGCGGCACATGCGGTCGGCGCCAAGGTGCTGGTGGACGGTGCACAGGCGGTCGCTCATACCAAGGTCGACGTTCGTGCAATGGATTGTGATTTCTTCGCCTTCTCCGGACACAAACTCTTCGGTCCCACCGGCATCGGCATCCTTTACGGCAAGCAGGAACTGCTGGATGCCATGAGACCGTATCAGGGAGGCGGGGATATGATCCGCTCCGTCACCTTCGAGAAGACAACGTTCAACGATCTGCCGTACAAATTCGAAGCCGGCACTCCGAACATCGTCGGCGGTATCGGTCTCGGTGCGGCCATAGACTACGTTAACACCATCGGACTGGGTGCGGTCAGTGCCTATGAACAGGAACTGCTTGCGTACGGCACTGCCGAACTCTCTGCGGTGCGCGGACTGCGCATCATCGGCACTGCGGCGAACAAAGCAGGGGTCATTTCCTTCGTTTTGGACCATGCCCATCCGCACGATATCGGCACCATCCTGGATAGGGAAGGGATCGCCATACGGACCGGACATCACTGCACACAGCCGGTGATGCAGCGGTTCGGCATTCCGGCCACTGCGCGTGCGTCGATCTCGCTCTATAATAGAGCCGATGAATTCGATTCCCTCGTCCGCGGATTGCAGAAGGTACAGGAGATCTTCGGATGAGCGATCTGAGCGAACTCTATCAGCAGGTGATCCTCGAGCACAACAAAACGCCGAGGAACTTCAAAAAACTCGAACTCTTCACGCATGATGCGGACGGGTACAATCCTCTTTGCGGGGACCATTATCACGTCTGGCTGAAACTGGACGGAGAGACCATCACCGACATCGGTTTCCAGGGGAGCGGCTGCGCCATCTCGAAATCCTCCGCTTCCATGATGACCGCATCCGTCAAAGGTCATACGGTGAAGGAAGCCAAAGAGCTCTTCGAGAAATTCCATTCGGTGATCATGACGAAGATCGGTGATGCATTGCCGGAAGAGACCATCGAAGAACTGGGCAGTCTCGGTGCGCTTGCCGGTGTTCGCGAATTCCCGGCCCGCATCAAATGCGCGAGCCTGGCATGGCATGCACTCAATGCTGCATTATCGAACAGCCAAACGACCATCTCAACAGAATCGGAGAAGAACTGATCTATGGACGCGACCTTCCCGCAGGCGGAACGCCAGCTGAGCTCCATCGAAAAGATGATCATCAAAGAACAGGTGACGGAACAGATCCGCACCGTGTTCGATCCCGAGATCCCGGTGAATATCTACGAGCTGGGACTCGTCTACAATGTGGAAGTGAACGACCGCGGTCTGGTCGACATCACCATGACCCTCACATCGCCGGCCTGTCCGGCTGCGCAGTCCATCCCGGTGGAAGTGAAGCATAAATCCGAAACGGTCCCCGGCGTCACAGAGGCGAATGTCAACATCGTCTGGGAACCGCGCTGGGAGACCAGTATGATGAGCGAAGAAGCTCGATTAACATTGGGAATGTGAACAATGGAAACGAACCGAAGAGATTTCATCCGAACGTCCTCCGCTCTCGTCCTGGGCGGTATCGCTGCCGGCACCGTGCCGGCGAACATCTTTGCAGCGGAACAATCAACTACCAAAAAGGAGAAACAACCTATGGCACACGAACTGGCACCGTTACCGTACGCACTCGATGCATTGGAACCGTACATCGATGCGAAGACGATGGAGATCCATCACGGCAAACATCACGCCGCCTATGTCACCAACCTGAACAATGCACTGAAGGACCATGCGGACCTGCAGTCCAAGAGCGCTGTGGAACTGATCGCGAACCTCGCGGCCGTCCCGGAAGCGATCCGGGGCGCCGTGCGTAACAATGCCGGAGGACATGTGAACCATACCATGTTCTGGCAGCAGCTCAAGAAGGATGTCGCATTCCCGGCAAGCAGTGCATTCGGCACGGCGCTGACCGGCACCTTCGGCTCCCTCGATGCATTCAAGGAACAGTTCAACAAGGCCGGTCTCGGCCGCTTCGGTTCCGGCTGGGCGTGGCTCATTGTGGACGGCGGGAAACTCGTCATCACTTCCACCGCGAACCAGGACAGTCCGATCATGGACGGCAAGAAACCGATCCTCGGCGTGGATGTGTGGGAACATGCCTACTATCTGAAATACCAGAACCGCCGCGCTGATTATCTCGGCGCCGTGTGGAGCGTCATCAACTGGGACGATGTCGTTGCCCGCTACGAGCAGGCGATGAAATAATGTGGCAGGACTCCCGGGATCATGTTGATCCCGGGAGTCTGTCATTCGTCTCCATGACCGAACCCGTCTCCGAGATACTTCCGCTGTTCCCGCTGGGTGTGGTG
>JAVBYA010000292.1 GCA_030824295.1 Bacteroidota bacterium | reverse complement strand
AAGATTGTGCGTGATCTGTTTGATCTCCTGAATAGCACCGGAAGATGACGTGAGGATCACATTCATCTGTTCGAGCATCAACAGCTGTTCTTCGGGCCGCTCCACCGCCATTCCCGCACGATTCTTGATGGTCAGCAGACTTTGACTGATGCTGTCGTGCAATTCATGGGCGATGCGCTTCCGTTCTGCTTCCTGGCGGTTGATCAACTGACGCGAGAACTCCTCCTGCAACTGGTTCTGTCGTTTCAGCGCTGTCACCCTTCTATAATAGATCACCGGGCCGGCTGTCAGAAAGAACAGCACCACGATCGTGCGGAACCACCAGGTGCCCCACCACGGAGGCATGATCTCCATAATGACCGTCCCTTCCTCGCCGAGTCGATCCAGCGCATCCTTCGCACGGACGCGGAATGTGTACATGCCCGGATCGAGGTTCGTATACTCCTTCCGGTTCTCGAACGTCCAGCCGGACCACCGCTCTTCGAATCCCTCCAACAGGAACTGATACATCGTCTGCTGCTCATCCAGGAAAGAATTGGCAGAGACCATGAGACGAAGTGAATTCTCATCATACCGGAGTGTGATGGTGCCTGACAATGACGCAGTGACAATGGAATCATTCCCCAGAAGCCGGACGCGGTCGACGGCGGCACGGAATGGAACAGGCAACTCGGCTGTACGAGCCGGTTCATACCGGAACAATCCTCCGGTGCCGCTGATCCAGCATGTTCCGTCCGGATCCTCGAACACCCATTCGATGCGGGATGCAGGGGGAAGTGCGAACGGCAGCGGATGCTGACGGAAGGTGCCGTCCTCCTGGCGCAGCCAATGCGTCAACCGGTAGCCACCCGGCTGGTCCACGAATATCCAATAGCTCCCGTTCGAGCCCGGATCGATGGCGTAGATCCCGTCGGGTGCTCCGGGAAATTGCCGCAGGAAGAGTGAATCCGGTTCGAACCGTCTGCGCTGTTCATTGAATGTATAGATGCCGTTCTCGGTCGGGGCGCAGAGCCGGCCTTCGATGATGGTGGCAGGCAGGAATGAAAGGGACGGAAGACCATCAGCGATACCGAACCGTTCTACGGTGGTCTTCCGCGAAACGCCGCTATGCAACCTCACCCGCAATATCCCCTGGTTATATGTGCGAAGCCACAATTGGTCCGGAGCGGCTTCCAACAGCTGATAGACATCCTCGGTGATCCCTTCGTAAAGACCTTCGTCGACCCACCGGCCGTTCTTCCGCACCATCGAACCAAGTCCGAACGTACCGATGAACACGCGGTCGGGATCAGCGGACGAGCGGAGCAGCGGCAGTGCATAAGTGCGGGTGACAAGCCGGCTCTTCGTTCCGTTCACGACAAAGACCCCTTGCGTGGTGGAG
The DNA here is from genome assembly GCA_030824295.1 of Bacteroidota bacterium. Classification (GTDB taxonomy): domain Bacteria; phylum Bacteroidota; class Ignavibacteria; order UBA10030; family UBA8401; genus UBA8401. Next base: position 2,526 of record JAVBYA010000292.1, on the reverse strand, counting down.
ACAAGCAGATCATCATCCACCGACAACATGAATGAACAATCCTCGCGCACTTCGGGGATGCGTGTGAACACGGAGCGTGTGCCGGCAGAGACAAGGGATGTGACGGACGGTCGGGTCGTAAGCTGATAGAGGTTCTCCACAGTACCGGAATAGATCCGTCCCTGATGCCGGACGGTCATTTTCACTGCACTCGCGATCCCCTGCCGGTCCGTGAACGATGTGAGCGGAGCGGGATACCGGACTCGTGCGAGCCCTTCGTACCCCGTGAACCACAGGTTGCCGGTGCCGTCATCATACACAGAGGTAACGGTATTGAAGCGCATCCCGTTCTCCTTGCTGACCACGGAGCGGATGGTCCCGGCGGAATCGAAGATGATCACACCGAGTCCGACAACGCCGAGGGCGTTCTCTCCGGTGCTCACAACAGTGCCGCGGTACGGTCTGTTCTTCAGCACCAGGTCGTTCAGCGGCGAAGGGAACGGGACCATGGTCCGTCCGTCGTAAAGAAAGACCCCTTTATATTTTGTGAAGACGAAGTGTTTACCGTTCTGCGCGGGGAAGATGGAAGCGATGGAGACGGTGCCGCAGAATGCGGAACTGTCGAACGGAATGAGTTTCGTTCCTTTCAGTTCCATCAATCCCCTGTCCTGTTCCTGCACCAGTAATCGGTCCTGGAAGCGGTACATCATTCCGAAAAGGACCGACGCTGGGATAGTGGTGAGGGAATCGCCGTGGATCACAAAGATCGCGGAGGACGATTGCAGGTAGGAGTATCCGTTCAGTGTGTCGGACGTCCAGGTCTGTGCGAAATTGCGGAGGGAATCTGGAATGAACTGGACGAATGAGGTGTACCGGACGCCGTCCGCAGTTTCCGTCAGCGCTCCGATCTCACTGTCGCTGCCGACGATGATGCGTCCGTCGCGGTCGATGGTGAGCGACTGGACCGATGTGCGGTTGGGGAGGCGGATGAGGTTCCACGTTACGCCGTTGTACTGCAGCACCCCTTCCGAATTGGCGAAGTACATCATACCGGAGCGGGAGCGGACAGTGCTCCAGGCATCCCTGTCCGCGCGGTAGTCACCTGCGGATATGTAGTTGACCACCGGCAATGCACCGCGTTCGAAATCGCTTCGCACAGGCACAGCGGCAAGAATGATAAAGGTCGAGATCAGAAGGATGTCACGCATTGGCAACGCAAATATAGAAAAAACAGGCAGTACAACACAATCAAAGAATTGCTGCGTGGTTCAAGCCGGTCGTCAGGAGAGGTTTTGATCCGAGGTGAGAAGAAGTGAGGGGATTTTACGGAAAATAACGGATGGCATGACTTAAGTGATGCTATCAATTTCACAATGGATGCGGGGCAATGACAATTGTCAACAATCCTTGTCAAGGTTAACCTTGACAAGGGTGGGTGGTTGACATTCGAGGGATGCTGCACAATCACAGAGGCCGGACCGTGTCAGGATTATACACCTGGACGCGGTCCGGCCTCTGAATACCTACTTCATCAGGAGGATCTTCCTCATCTGCGTCCGATCGCCGGAAACGAGGCGAGCAAAGTAAACACCGCTTGTCAAACCGCGGGCATTGAACAGCACTTGATGACGGATTCCCGCCTCGAGTACTTCATTCAGCAGTGTCGCTACTTCCTGTCCCACCACATTGTAGATCATCAGCGTCGCCGGACCGGTATTCTGGAGCGTGAAATCGAACCTGGTGCTTGGATTGAAAGGATTCGGATAGTTCTGCAACAAGGAGAACGAAGTCAACGGTGCTGCCAAACGGTCCGTAGTAACCGATGTGACGGTGCCGCTCGTCGTTTTCATCACCGTGCCGGCATCTCCCACTGCCCATGCGGTCGTGGAATCGAACATCGTTACACCGTACAGCGAGTTGGGCGTCACGAACTGCTGATACCACTGCTCGCCGCCGTTCGTGGTGCCGAAGAAACCGCCGTAGTATCCGACCGCAAATCCGCGTCTGGGGTTTGCAAAACTGATGGACTGCAAACTGCTGGAGAGCGGGAGCGTCTGCTTCACCCAGTTCGCGCCGCCATCGGTCGTTTTATAAACATTGCTCTGCAGCCCGGCAGCCCATCCCGGTCCCTTGTCGATGAAATGGATGGAGGTGAGCGACGCGGTCGTGAATGTCGGAAGAACGGACCATGTCTGCCCTCCGTCCGCAGTCCGGACCACCGCCCCGTTGTTCCCCACGGCAAAACCGACCATGCCGGTATCGGCCGTCGGCATATGTTTGAAGGTCAGACCGTTGAGCGTTGCCAATGTGCCGGTGTTCTTCCGAAGCCAGCTGGTGCCGCCGTTGCCGGTCACGAATGCCGCACCGGAATCGCCTACCGCCACTCCATACTCAGGAGAGAGGAAATGCATCCCGTAGATCTTTCCTGTGAAGGCGATCGGTTTCGCTTGCCATGTTGCGCCATAGTCCTCTGTTTTGAACACGGACCCGTACATACCGGCGGCATATCCGATGCGCGGAGTGGGGAATGTGACGCAATAGAACGGA
>JAVBYA010000482.1 GCA_030824295.1 Bacteroidota bacterium | reverse complement strand
GATATAACATTCCGGGTTCCAGGTCCGCACGGCAATGCGGAATTCCTTCCAAAATTCATGCGGTACTTCGTTCGCCACATCCAGCCGCCATCCGTCGATCTTCCCTGTCCATTGCTCCACCGCGGTCATCAGATACTTCTTCACTTCAGGATGCTGCGCCATCAATTTCGGCAGCGAACCGTATCCCCACCAGCATTCATAGTTCGGATTCCTCGGCTCCTTCACCGGAAAGGAATAGATATTGAACCAGGAAGCGTACGGTGATCTCGCACCGTTCTTCACCACATCCTCGAATGGAGCGAAAGCGGTTCCAACATGGTTAAAAACTCCGTCCAGCACCAATCGGATATTCTGCTCCCGAAGGTGATGTGAGAACCGGTCGAACAATTCATTCGTTCCGAACGAAGGATCGATCTTCAGGTAATCCTTCGTGTTGTATTTATGGTTCGTGGTTGCTTCGAAGATCGGATTCAAATAGAGCGCATTGACCCCCAAACGTTTCAGATGCGGTGTCCGGTCCATGATCCCCTGCAGGTCCCCGCCGAAGAAGTTGTTCCCTTTCGGTTTCGCTCCCCATGGTTCAACACCGGCAGGATCGTTTGCAGTATCGCCGTTCGAGAACCGGTCCGGAAAGATCTGATAGAAGACGGCATCTTTCACCCACGCCGGGATTGTATTGGTCTGGCTTATACTGTCACCATTGGTATTGACATAGAAAAGGCAGGGCAATTACTCACCCTGCCTTTTGAAAAACGTCACACCGTCATGCATGCGGATTATTCATCCGCATGCTGACCGTTGTGATTACTTCAACAGCATCATCTTCTTCACCGAAGTATAGTTGCCTGCTTCGATCTTGTAGAAGTACACGCCGCTGGACAAGGTGTTCGCATTGAAGGAAGCCGTATAGTAGCCGGCTGCCTGCTGTGCATTCACCAGTGTCGCCACTTCCTGACCCAGGACGTTGAAGACCTTCAACGAGACCAGACCGCTGAACGGAATGGAATAGTTGATGCTTGTCGTCGGGTTGAAGGGGTTCGGGAAGTTCTGGTCGAGTGCATACACCGTCGGGATGGAAGCATCCGTCAGGGAGACACTCACCGGGGTGACCGGTTTCTCTTCAGCGAAGATCCAGCGATCATAGTACAGCGGGTTGATGCTTCCGAACTGGCTGTGGATGGAAGCGGTAGCAGCTGCATCATTGATGTTCTCAATGTGGTTGTTACCGAATCCGCCTTTGCCGCCTTCGTTATCACCGCCGCGGATACCGAACTTGAATTCCTGACCAACAACGTTGTTCACGGAATCCTTGTAGAATTTGATCACGCGTGTGTAGATGCGGTCGCCGGCAACAGCGTCGCCGTTCGTGCCGTCATCATACAGTTTGCGCGTCGCATCGGCATACAGGGACGCACCCCATGTTGCCCATCCGCCGGCCGCAGGACCGTTGATCGAAACACCCCATTTATAGATGGAATCTTTCAGGCTCTTGTTGATCGTCCACGGGCCCTGGATATCATACAGGGTATCTTTGCCAACTGCGCCCTGGAGGACCTGATAGTAAGCCGGCTGCAGGTTCACGGTGAACTTCACGTCGACATCCTTCGTGAGTTTCCGTGTATTGCGCCAGAAGGGCCAGCGGTTTCCATTGGAAAGGTTCTTGGAGGTATCCAATGCTGTGGTCGTTTTTGCCGTGATCGGCAGCAGACGGCGTTCAGCAAGGGTCACATCGGAACCGGTGTAACCGAAGTTATAATACACTTCGCGGAAATCCTGTCCATTCTTTACCAGGTAATACTGATACACCAGCGGTTTGCCGGTGCCGTCTGCCTTCAGGTTCACGCCGGTCACCGTGAAGGTGTCGGCATAGATGAACGTGAGACCGACCTTCTTCAGGTTGCGGGAACCGACCACTGAAGCGGAAGATGCAAAACCATAACGGACCTGCACCGTGTCACCGACCGTATAACCGTTGGTCTGGATCGCACGGCTCATATCAACACGGACGATGACCGACGCAGTGTCGGTACCGGCGGGTGCTTTTGTTCCTACATCATCCCACCACTTCCATGCCAATGTCGTATCGTTGGAGCCTTTATTGACAGTGAATTTGCGGTCGGCAATGCTTTCCCACTTGGTGTCTGCACCGGTCTTCTGAACGAACTTGTACGCGAACTCCATCGGAGCGGAGAGCGTATCCAGGTTCGCTTTCTTCAGCGGCAGTTTGAATGTGCCGGACCAGAATTTGGTACCGTCATAGCGGGTCGGGTTGTTGCCGTCGTTCGCTTCCTGTTTCAGAACGAACGTCGGGCTGCCCCAACCGTTCATGCTGCCGTTCACACCGATGATCTGTGTGGCAGGATTGAAATCTTCCTGATTGGCAATGTTCACGCGGAACGTCACCTCGAGGGAGTCGGTTTCCACGTACGGACGCCAGAACTGGAGCTGAGTACCCGGTGAGCCGTTGACGAACTGCAATGCGATCACGGAGTCATTCTGTCCGACGACCATTTTGCGGTTACCGTCCTGGCCGACGTCGGAAAGGTTACCTTCCCAGCCGCTATGCTCTGCAGCATGGCCGGCACCGACGTTCGGGATGACGTTCGTGAAGATCTTGTACGGGAACGAGGTCCCCGGTACAAAGCGGGCTTTCGCCTGCCAGTAGTCACCGCCGATGTTCGTGAAGCGGACGGAAGAAGCACCGTTCCAGTCGAGCAGACCGCCGGAAGCGCCGCCATCACCGCGCATCTGCACAGTGGAGTTCGTCTTGATGGTATCCGGAACTGACGAAGTGTTGACGCGGAAGGTCAGTTCAACGGAGGGTTTGTACTCCACGACCTGACGGGTACCGGCACCGATACCGACATTCTCGCCGATGAACTGAACGAGAGCAAGGGACGTCTGAGCACCGGCCAACGGAGCCGGAGTGACCAGCTTCGTCCAGGTAGCGCCATCATCCGAGGATTTCCATGTTGCTGCACCGACACCGTCAAAACCGGAAGCATACACGATGCTTGTACCCGGAACGGCACTGATGCTGGTGAACTGCTGATTGAGCACGTTCGTCACGCCGCCCACCAGAACAGTATCGCTCCAGGTCGCGCCGCCGTCCGTGGTCTTGTGCATGGACTGGTTGTAGCTGTTCGTGATCAGGGCATAACCGACATTGGCATCCTTGAACGAGAAGTTCGTGAATGACCATTTCCGTTTTGCACCCAGAGCCGGGTATTCCGTTGCGGTCCACGTTGCACCGGCATCGGTCGATTTCATCACCAACGGAGTAAAGTTGGAGGTCTCATCGGAGTATGCCGACAGCCAGACAGTGTTACCCACAGAAGCGATACCGCGGGAACCTGCAGAAGCGTAGATGTACGTCTTGAATTTCGGGCTCAGATCGCCGGGAACGATGATGCGGGACCATGTTGCACCGCGGTTCGTGCTGCGCGCGATGAACAGCACGGAATCCACAGCATCGCCATGAGCGATAATGGTGTCTTTGTTGATGAAGTGCACACCATCATAGAAAGCGCCGGTGCCGTACACAGCACTGACGGTATCCCATGTCGAACCGTAGTTCGTGGAACGCATCATGACGCCGTTGTAGTCGGCTTTCACCATAACGCTGTCACCCCAGGTCGCGATGCTTGCAAAGCGCATGCTGGTGGAGGTTCCGCTGGACTGGAAGTTCGGGAACGAGAACTTCGTGAAGCTCTTACCGCTATCCTTGGAATAGTATCCATAATAGTTTCCGAGCATCGGAGCCGTTGTTTTGGCACCGGCGATCAGAACAAATCCGTTCTTCTTGAATTCAGCAACCTTGTACTGGCTGGTCGCTGTTTCCAAGTTGCGAGGAAGCCACGGAGAAGAGGCAGCGTTCGCCTGATCCGTCGTGACAGCGTTCCCTATCGGGACCACTTTG
>JAVBYA010000350.1 GCA_030824295.1 Bacteroidota bacterium | reverse complement strand
TGTATAATAGAGGGGGTTAGTGACAGATACATATTGGACAACGGCGGGGGCCGTACCGTTTAGCCGGCGCCGGAACAATTTTTCGCCGATACCGCCGTACACACTGCGGCCCCGCATTACTGCAGGGCCGCGGCGGTATTGCTTCTACTGCATCTCGCCTGCTTCCACAGCGCAGACGGCGACCATATTGACGATATCGGTCACTTCCGCACCATGCTGAAGCACGTGGACCGGTTTGGCCATGCCCATCAGGATCGGTCCGATCAGTTCCGCTTCTCCGATCCGCCCCATCAGCTTATAGGCGATGTTCGCGGAGTTGAGACTCGGGAAGATCAGAACGTTCGCCGCCCCTTTCAGGGTGCTGAACGGATATTCCTTCTCCAAAAGTTCCGGCGTGACGGCGGTATCCGCCTGCATCTCGCCGTCCACCATCAGGGAGGGATTCTTCGCTTTGATGAGCTGCACCGCCTGTTTGATCTTTTCGGAGCGCGGATGCTTTGTGCTGCCGAAGTTGCTGAAGGAGAGCATGGCGACCTTCGGTTCGATATCGAACCGCTTCACCGTCTCCGCCGTCAGCAGTGCGATCTCCGCCAGCGTCTCCGCATCAGGATCGATGTTCACCGTCGTATCGGAGAAGAAGTAGGTCCCCTTCTTCGCGATCACCGCATACATGCCGGAGACGTTCCGGATCCCTTTCCGCATTCCGATCACATTCAGTGCGGGACGGATGGTATCCGGATAGTTCGTGGTGAGTCCGGCGATCACGCCGTCCGCATAGCCGAGGCGGACCATCATCATGGAGAAGTAGAAGCGCTGCTGCATGGTCCGTTCCGCATAGTACCGCGTGGCCCCTTTGCGCTGACGCATCTTATAGAACTCCTCGACGAACTCCTCCTTCTGCGGGAACGATTTCGGATCGACGATCTCCACCTGTGAATCGAATTCCAGATGCAGGTCCTCGATCACTTTCTGGATCCGTTCCGCGTTGCCGACCAGGATCGGTTTGGCGATCCCCTGGTCCACCAGGATCTGCGCAGCACGGAGGATCTTCTCCTCTTCCCCTTCCGGGAAGATGATGCGCTTCATGGTCTGCCGTGCTTTGGTGAAGAGCAGGTTGGTGAACCGTTTGGATCGGCCGAGACGCTCTTCCAGTTTATCGCCGTACTTCTCCCAATCCTCGATCATCACGCGGGCAACGCCGCTGTCCACGGCCGCCTTCGCCACCGCGGTCGCCACATAGCGCAGCGCACGGGGATCGAGCGGTTTGGGAATGATGTACTCCTTGCCGAAGATGATCGGTTTGCCGCCGTATGCTTTGATGACGGAATCGGGGACATCTTCCTTTGCGAGATCGGCCAGCGCTTTCACTGCGGCCTTCTTCATCTCTTCGTTGATGGTGGTCGCTCGGACGTCCAACGCGCCGCGGAAGATGAACGGGAATCCGAGCACGTTGTTCACCTGATTGGCATAGTCCGACCGGCCGGTGGCCATGATCACATCATTGCGGACACTCGCCACTTCCTCCGGCGTGATCTCGGGATCCGGGTTCGCCATGGCGAAGATGATGGCATTCGGCGCCATGCTCTTGACCATCTCTTTCGTGACGCAGTCCTTGGCGGAGAGTCCCACGAACACATCCGCACCGACGAAGGCATCGGCCAATGTGCGGGCCGGTGTATCGTTCTCGAACTTCGCCTTGTATGGGTTCATGTCATTCGTGCGCCCTTTGTAGATGACCCCTTTGGTATCGCACATGATGAGGTTCTCCGGATTCACACCGAGAGCGAACTGCAGATTGGCGCACGCGATGGCTGCCGCCCCGGCGCCGTTGTACACCACCTTCACCTGATCGATCTTCTTTCCGGTGATCTCCAGCGCATTCAGCAGTGCCGCCGCTGTGATGATGGCCGTACCATGCTGGTCATCGTGGAATACCGGGATCTTCATCGTTTTGCGTAACTCCTCTTCCACGATGAAGCAGTCCGGCGCTTTGATATCCTCCAGATTGATGCCGCCGAAGGTCGGTTCCAGCGCCTGCACCACTTTGATGATCTCTTCCGGCGTCTTCGCACGGATCTCGATATCGAACACATCGATGTCCGAGAATTTCTTGAACAGGACCGCTTTCCCTTCCATCACCGGTTTGCCCGCTTCCGGTCCGATATTGCCCAGACCGAGAACGGCGGTACCGTTGGAGACCACCGCGACAAGGTTCCCTTTTGCGGTGTACTTATAGACATCCTCAGGATTCTTCTCGATCTCCAGACACGGCACAGCGACGCCGGGCGTGTATGCCAGCGACAGGTCGCGCTGCGTGGAGAACGGTTTGGTCGGAGAGATCTCGAGTTTCCCTTTGCGCCCCTGGCTGTGATAATCCAATGCTTCTTGATCGCGTATTTTCATGACGTCCTCGCTTCCTTAGTATAGAGTGCACTGCTGTTGTTGCCGATGCAGGCCGGTACATCTGTGCCGGCCGTTACTTTCTGTTGATGGGGATCCGTACGTGCATGCGCCATTCGTTCGTCCCCTGCAGGTTCGGACTCACCTCGAAATTGAACAATGCCGCATCCACATACGCATCCACAATGTTCAGGACATAGGTGAGGGCAAGGTACCAGCCGAACTCGTTCCGCTGACGCTTATAGTAGTCCCTCCGATTCTTCGATACTTTTGCGATATCCTCGATCTTGTTCACTATTGCTGCGGTCGACGCAGTGTCCAGCGCGATGATCGACGCTTCATATTCCGCCCTGGTCTCAAGATACAGACGATCCTGATTCCGATAGACGGAATAGAAATAATAACCGAAGCCCCACACGACCGGAGCTTTCCAATACGACTCATTGTAGATCTGACCGGCGCCGGGAATGAGCATGGAGCCGACCATGGCGATGGTGGTGGACTTGGGCGGAAGAATGGTGGTATCAACGACGCCGATCTGAGCGGCGATGAGGGAATCCTCATTGAGCGGCCGGAGTCCGACGGTATCGGACACCGGAGTGAAGAAGTACGGGGCGCTTATCGGACGTTCATATCTTGAAACATACTGCGCCGATGCGGCGGGAAGAAGGAAGAGGATGCCGAGCAGCGAATATGATATGAAGCGTTCCATTCAGGGGATGAGAGCGATCACTTCGATCTCGACGAGCGCATCCTTCGGCAGGCGGACCACCTCGACGGTGGAACGCGCCGGGGAGGCCTCGCCGAAGTACCGGGCGTAGATCTCGTTCATGGCGGTGAAATCGTTGAAATTCTTCAGGAAGACGGTGGTCTTCACTGCGTGTTTGAAGTCGGTGTGCGATGCATGCAGGATCGCTTTCAGATTCTCACAGACCTGCACGGTCTGTTCCTGGATCGTCGTGCCGACCATCTGTCCGCTCTTCGGATCGAGCGCGATCTGTCCGGCTGTGAAGAGCAGCTGACCCTGCACCGCCACCGCCTGATTATACGGTCCGATGGGAAGGGGCGCCTGTTCTGTTTTGATGATGGTCTTCATAGTGGTGGTGCCTGTCGTTTGTGCGAGGATCATTGGAATGAACGTAAAGAGCAGAACGATCGTGCGCATGACCGCCTCCGGATCACGTATCCAGCATATCGAGCAGACGGTCCAGATCGTCCGCCGTATAATATTCAATGCCGATCTCCCCGCCGCCGGTGGTATTCTTGCGGATGGTGACCTTCGTGCCGAACTTGTGCCGCAGTTTCGTCTCCAGCTGCTGGAACGATGCATCGCCGCGCAGGTTGGACGGTTTCGCTGCGCCTCCCCCCTTGCCCGGCTTCTTCGGTTCCTTCCCTTTGATCTCATCCTCGATCCGGCGGACGGACCAGCCGTCCTCAACGATGCGGGAATAGAGCTTCAGCTGCTTCTTCTCATCCGCAACGCCGAGCAGCGCACGCGCATGCCCCATGGAGATCTTAT
>JAVBYA010000366.1 GCA_030824295.1 Bacteroidota bacterium | reverse complement strand
GAAAGTGGCTGAGCGGACCAAGAAGCTCATCGTCGGTCTGCCGGAAGAAGGGACCACGTACATGGGTCCGGTGATCAACAAGGGCTCCATGGAGAAGATCCTGCAGTACATCGCCACCGCGGTGCGCGAAGGAGGGAAGATCGTCGCCGGCGGGAAGCATCTCGGCGAGGAAGGGTACTTCGTGGAACCGACCGTGATCGCGAATGTGGAACCGATGGCGACCATCGCACAGGAGGAGATCTTCGGTCCGGTGCTCGGCATCATCAAAGCGAAGGATTTCGATCACGCACTGGAGATCGCGAACAATACCGAGTTCGGCCTTACCGGCGGCGTTTGGACGAAGAACAAGAAGAAGCAGGAACGCGCCAAGAACGAGTTCCATGCCGGCAACTTCTACATCAACCGGAAGATCACCGGCGCACTCGTCGGCGTGCATCCGTTCGGCGGCTTCAATATGAGCGGCACCGATTCCAAAGCAGGGGGACGCGATTATCTGCTCCTCTTCACACAGGCGAAACTGATCTCTCAGAAAGTGAAATGACGGCGTCATTTCGAACGAGCCCTCGTTCTCTTGCTGTGCGAAGTGAGAAATCTGAGACGCGTTTTAGATTTCTCGTCCCGGTTCTGGGAAGTCTTATACTGGACTCGAAATGACAATTGCTTTTATTCAATGAGTCAATACCAATAAGGAGTTACAATGAAAATCCATGAGTATCAAGGCAAAGACATCCTCAGAAAATTCGGCGTCCCCGTTCCGCGCGGTGAAGTGGCGTTCTCGGTGGACGATGCCGTGAATGCAGCAAAGCGTCTCGGCGGCAGCGTCTGGGTGGTGAAAGCACAGATCCACGCCGGCGGACGCGGCAAAGGGGGCGGTGTGAAAGTGGCGAAGAGTCTGGACGAAGTGAAGCAGTATGCCAAGCAGATCCTCGGCATGACGCTCGTGACCCATCAGACCGGTCCGGAAGGACGCCTTGTGAAACGGCTGCTCGTGGAAGAAGGGGCGAACATCGACAAGGAATTCTACGTCGGTATCACCCTGGACCGCGCCCAGTCCAAGAACGTGATGATGGTCTCCACCGAAGGCGGTATGGAGATCGAGAAGGTTGCAGAGGAACATCCGGAAAAGATCGTGAAGGAAGCGATAGAACCGTCCGTCGGCTTCCAGCAATTCCAGGCGCGCAAACTGGCCTTCGCACTCGGTCTGACCGGCGATGCGTTCAAGAACGGCGTGAAGTTCCTCCTGTCCCTCTACAAAGCGTATGAAGCGACCGATGCGTCGCTGTTCGAGATCAATCCGCTCGTGGTGACCAAAGAAGGCGCCGTGATCGCACTGGACGCCAAAGTGAATTTTGACGACAACGCGCTCTACCGTCATCCGGAATTCGCCGAACTGCGCGACCTGGACGAAGAAGAGCCGCTGGAGATCGAAGCATCCAAGAGCAACCTGAACTACATCAAGCTGGACGGCAACGTCGGCTGCATGGTGAACGGCGCCGGTCTTGCGATGGCAACGATGGACATCATCAAACTCGCCGGCGGTGAACCGGCCAACTTCCTGGATGTGGGCGGCGGAGCGAATGCCACCACGGTGGCGAGCGGCTTCAAGATCATTCTCTCCGACAAGAACGTGAAAGCGATCCTCATCAACATCTTCGGCGGCATCGTCCGCTGCGACCGTGTGGCGAACGGCGTGGTGGAAGCGGCCAAAGCGGTCCATGTACAGGTGCCGATCGTCATCCGTCTTGCCGGCACCAATGCCGATATCGCGGCGGACATCCTGCGGAACTCCGGTATGAGTTTCCTCGTGGCCGAGAACCTGAAGGATGCCGCTGATAAGGTGACCAAAGCGCTGGCGGCCTGATCATCCCTCCGTGCATGAACAATAATTCCCCGTCGGATCATCCCGCACGGGGAATTTTTTTGTACATCCTTCAGTTCATATGGACGGCCACTCTCATCAAGGAATATCCAATGCTCTCCATCGCCGTTCGTGTCATCATCGCAATGCTCCTGCTGCTTCCGGGCAGCACTGTTCCTTCTGCCGCCGCACAGGACAGTCCAACCGCTGCACCCCTCTCCATCCGCGGTATGGTGCAGGACCGGTCCGGCGTCCATTGGTTCGCAACGGATGGGGAGGGACTCATCCGGTATTACAACGGCACGTTCCGTTATCTCTCTGAACAGGATGGACTCGCCAGCCGATTCGTCCGGGTGGTCGAAGCGGGGAAGCCGGGCGAACTCCTGCTGACCACGGCGAGAGGGGTCGTGCGGTATGACGGTACCGGATTCACAACGCTCCCGGAATCGGACGCATCGCATTCGGTCGCACCGGAGTTCATGAAGAGGACGAAGAACGAAGATCGGTGGTTCGGTGCGAAGGATGGTGCATACCGTTTTGACGGCACAACGCTGCACTACTTCTCATTCCCGCTCGACTCAGCGGACATTGCCGAGCGCCGTGACCATCCCGGCAGGTTACGCTCGGAATATTCTGTCTACTGCGTCCTGAAGGACAATCGCGGAAATATCTGGTTCGGTACGGAGCAGCGGGGCGTCGTACGGTATGACGGCCGGTCATTCCGGTGGTTCCGGGAAAAAGGATTGAGCGATGGTGCCGTCCGGACGATCTATCAGGACCGTGCCGGTGTGTTCTGGTTCGGGAACAACGCCGACGGACTGTTCCGTTACGACGGCACAACGCTCAGGAACATCACTGAAGAACAGGGGTTAGGGAATCCGGGATTCAAAAAAGGTCTCAGCGGGAAAGAAGGGACCATGGCGCGGGTCTGGTCGATCACGGAGGATCGGGCAGGAACGCTCTGGGTCGCCACGATCGATGCGGGACTCTGGTCATATCGCAACGGGAAGTTCACTAATTATACAGTGAAGGATGGACTCTCCTCGAATTCTGTTCAGGCACTCTCCCTGGATGCACAGGGTATCATGTGGATCGGAACCGGGAACGGCATCAGCACGTTCGACGGCAGGAAGTTCACGCCGTTCGCCATCCCTCCGAGATGATCATCGGTCGCAGCATCGAAGGGATGCAGTGAAGTTTCATGGGCACTTTATCGAAGTATTTCGTAAATTGATGCGATATCGGTGCCGATGAAATAACACCGTGCGGCCGGCACTATCTGTCCGCTGCGGGTCCGTGAAACCATCCTCTGCTGAAGTGAACATGTCCATCCCTGAACAATTCGAAGCGGTCATCGGACTCGAGGTCCACGCACAGCTCTCCACACGAACCAAGATCTTCTGCGGCTGCTCCACCGCATTCGGCAGCGCGCCGAATTCCAATGTCTGTCCCGTCTGCCTCGGCATGCCCGGCGTCCTGCCGGTGCTGAACAAGCAGGTGGTGGAATACGCCATCCGTCTCGGACTGGCGACCGGCTGCAGCATCAATCCCCGTTCAATTTTCGCACGGAAGAACTACTTCTATCCCGACCTTCCCAAAGGATATCAGATCTCCCAGTATGAGGAGCCGATCTGCCGTCACGGCCATGTGGACATCACGATGGACGACGGCACCGTGAAGCGCATCGGCATCACACGCATCCATATGGAAGAGGATGCCGGGAAATCGATCCATGATATGGACACCGACACGCTGGTGGATGTGAACCGCTGCGGCACGCCGCTGCTGGAGATCGTCAGTGAACCGGATATGCATTCCGCGCAGGAAGCGGTGAAATACCTCACCTCCGTCTGGCAGACGGTGAAGTACCTGGATATCTGCGACGGGAATATGGAGGAAGGGAGTTTCCGGTGTGATGCGAACGTCTCGGTCCGCAAAAAAGGGGAGACGAAACTCGGCACGAAAACGGAACTGAAGAATATGAACTCGTTCCGGAACGTGGAGCGGGCCATCGAATACGAGATCAAACGGCAGATCGAACTGATCATCGAGGGTGGGACGG
>JAVBYA010000275.1 GCA_030824295.1 Bacteroidota bacterium | reverse complement strand
GCGTACGAAGCCGAAGGGATCCCGATCTGGGGTATCACTGTGCAGAATGAACCGATGGCGAAACAGACATGGGAATCCTGCATCTACACCGCCGAAGAGGAACGCGATTTCCTGAAACTGCATCTCGGCCCGACGATGGAGAAAGAAGGACTCGGCGCGAAGAAGATCGTCGTGTGGGACCATAACCGGGACCTGATCGACCACCGCGTGAATGTCATCTTCAGCGACCCCGCTGCTTCGAAGTATGCATGGGGGACCGGATTCCATTGGTATGAAAGCTGGTCCGGCGGACGGCAGATGTTCGAGAACATCAAAGCAGTGAACGAAGCGTTCCCGGATAAGCACCTCATGTTCACCGAAGGATGCGCCGATTCGTACCGCGATGACCGGCTCCAGTATTGGCCGAACGCCGAACGGTACGGCGAGAGCATGATCAACGATTTCAACAACGGCACTGTTGCATGGACGGACTGGAATGTTCTGCTCGATGAACGGGGCGGACCGAACCATGTTGCCAACTTTTGCTTCGCACCGGTCCATGCCGATACCCGGACCGGCGAACTGATCTATACACCCTCCTACTATTATATAGGACATTTTTCCAAGTTCATCCGTCCCGGCGCCAAACGGATCGGCACCGCGCCCAGCCGCAGTCAGCTGCTGAGCACCACGTTCCGTAATGCGGACGGCTTGATGGCGACCGTGGTCATGAACACATCCAACGCACCGGTCACATTCCGTTTGATCGTTGCAGGACAGACCGCAACGGTGACCATCCCCTCCCGCGCGATACAGACGCTGGTCTATTGAATTCTCCCGATCCCGGTTCCGGAGTCCCCGGATCCGGGATCGTTGTTTTTTCCCTACAATGCAGGATACGAACATGAACATCTCCATACCGCAATTCCGCACTTCATTGCATCTTTTTGCCGGCGTATTGTTCCTTTTGACCTTCGTTGCCGCTCAGCCCAAGAGTATCGCGCAGCGCGTCGACTCCCTGATGCGCCTGATGACGCTGGACGAGAAGATCGGACAGCTCAATCAATACACCGACGACGGCGCAGCGACCGGTCCGGTCACATTGGACAAGGACAAACCGCAGCAGGTGAAGCAGGGAAAGCTCGGCTCCATCCTGAATGTGCTCGGCAGTGAGCGGACCCGCAGCTGGCAGAAGGTCGCCATGCAGTCCCGGTTGAAGATCCCGCTCCTCTTCGGTCAGGATGTCGTCCATGGTTACAAGACCACCTTCCCTATTCCTCTTGCAGAAGCGTGCAGCTGGGATATGGATGCGATCGAACATGCCGCCCGTGTTGCGGCGGTCGAAGCCAGCGCCGGCGGTATTCATTGGACCTTCGCGCCGATGGTGGACATCGGCCGTGATCCGCGCTGGGGCCGTGTGATGGAAGGGGCCGGCGAGGATACGTATCTCGGTTCGAGGATCGCCGCAGCGCGGGTGAAAGGATTCCAGGGAAAAGGGCTCGGCAGTACGGATGCCGTGATGGCTTGCGTGAAGCACTTCGCTGCATACGGAGCAGCCGTGGGCGGACGCGATTACAACTCCGTCGATATGAGCGAGCGGATGCTGTGGGAGACCTACCTTCCGCCGTTCAAAGCGGCTCTCGATGCCGGCGCAGGAACATTCATGAACTCATTCAACGATCTCAACGGCATTCCCGCCACAGGAAATGCATATCTGATGCGCGACATCCTCAAAGGCCGCTGGAACTTCCAAGGCTTTGTGGTGAGCGACTGGGGCTCGGTCGGCGAGATGATGAATCACGGCAGCGTGAAGGACCCGGCCGATGCGGCGCGGAGCGCCATCATGGCGGGCTGCGATATGGATATGGAGAGCCGCTGCTACACGAGCTCGCTCGCGAAGCTCGTCACCGACGGCATCGTACCGATGACCGTCGTGGATGATGCCGTCCGCCGCATCCTCACAAAAAAATTCGAGCTCGGACTCTTCGACGATCCGTTCCGATTCTGCGATCCGAAACGCGAAGCGAAAGCATTGAACGATCCTGCTCATACAGCCGCAGCACGGGACGTAGCGCGGAAGAGCATCGTGTTACTGAAGAATGAAAAGAACCTCCTTCCGCTCTCCAAAACCACGAAGACCATCGCCTTCATCGGTCCGCTGGTGAAGGAAGTGAAACAGAACAAGGGATTCTGGGATGTGGAGCTGCCCGGTGTCGATTCGAATTTCATCGTCACACAATGGGAGGGTGTTCAGGAAAAGGCCGGAAAGAATTTCGCTCTCCTCTACGCCAAGGGATGTGAGATCGAAGGGAACGACCGGAGCGGATTCGCCGAAGCGGTGAGCGTCGCCATGAAGGCTGATGTCGTCATCCTCAGCATCGGGGAACGCCGGGACATGAGCGGTGAAGCAAAGAGCCGCAGCGATCTTTCCATACCGGGCGTGCAGGTGGAACTTGCGATGGAACTGCTGAAGACCGGAAAACCGGTCGTTGTGCTCATCAACGCGGGACGCCCGCTGGTATTCAACGAGCTGGCGGACAAGGCACCCGCCATCCTCTATACCTGGTGGCTCGGCAGCGAAGCGGGCAATGCGATCTCTGATGTGCTGTTCGGCGACTATAATCCATCCGCGAAACTCGTTATGACCTTCCCGCTCAGCGTGGGACAGATCCCCATCTATTATAATCACTACAATACCGGACGTCCAGCCACCGGCGACAATGACCGTCATTACCGCAGTGCCTACACGGATCTCTCCATCTATCCGCGGTATGAATTCGGCTATGGACTCGGATACTCGCCGTTCACCTATAGCGGATTGAAGCTGAGTTCCGGCTCCCTGACCAGGTCCGGTTCGATCCAGGCAACAGTGACCGTCACCAATGCCGGGAAATATGCCGGCGAGGAAGTGGTGCAGCTGTATCTGCGTGACCTCGTCGGTTCCATCATCCGTCCGATGAAGGAACTGAAGGATTTCCGGAAGATCACCCTCGCCCCCGGCGAATCGAAGAGCATCACATTCACCATCGACAAAGAGACCGTGTCGTTCTATGATCCGCAGATTCGCTGGGTCGCCGAAGCAGGAGAATTCGAGCTGATGGTCGGTGCGTCTTCGCGCGACATCCGCCTGAAAGAGCGGTTCCGGCTGACCGATTGACCGTATGCCGGTCCGGGAATACGATACGATGTGCAGGTGTTGAACAGAACGGCCGCCGAATAGCGGTCGTTCTGTTTTAGAGCTCATCTCAAAAACAGCATGTCAGCACCGGATCGGAAATGCATAACAGCGCTTCGATCCTACCGGTACATTCACTTGCAGAAGAAGCAATGTGGAAGTACATTGCACGGAACAATCATCACAACTGTCGGTGTTGTACCATCGTCCAACCGCACGAACTCACTTCCTCAGAGTAAGAATGGAGAACCAGTATGAATGAAGAAAAGAAATGTCCGTTCACGGGCCATTCCGGATTGAACGCTTCCGGAACGACCACATCCAACCGCGACTGGTGGCCCAACCAGCTCAATCTCGGTATCCTGCATCAGCATTCGCCTGCTTCCGATCCGATGGGAGCAGATTTCGATTATGCCGCCGAGTTCAAGAAACTCGATCTTGCCGCCGTCAAGAAAGACCTCTATGATGTCATGACCAATTCGCAGGATTGGTGGCCGGCGGACTGGGGACATTACGGCGGACTCTTCATCCGGATGGCGTGGCACAGCGCCGGAACCTACCGCACGTCCGATGGACGCGGCGGCGGCGGGACCGGGAACCAGCGCTTTGCACCGGTGAACAGCTGGCCCGATAATGTGAACCTGGATAAGGCGCGGCGGCTGCTCTGGCCCGTTAAACAGAAATACGGGAACAAACTCTCCTGGGCAGATCTGATGATCCTTGCCGGAAACTGCGCGTTGGAATCGATGGGATTCAAAACATTCGGTTTCGGCGGCGGCCGGAAGGATA
>JAVBYA010000064.1 GCA_030824295.1 Bacteroidota bacterium | reverse complement strand
AACGGGAGGGATTTTGATGACATTTTCATCGACTATGCAAAGCTCCCGGATACGAACTACACCGGCCGTTCGATCGATCTGTCCTATACCGGTGCAACGCAATTTCGTTCTGTCAAAGATTCATCACGGTCGATATACGCACAGGATCGCATGCCGTCGTTCAAGTATGACAGGCGGATATCACGGAATGTCGCAGTGAAGATCGTGTGCGATCTTCGCCCACCGTGGGTTCATCTGCTCAGTACTAAGGATACGCTCTTTTCACGAGCCGCACCATTCGTGATAGCGCAAAGGGACAGCATCTATCGATTCGGAGTATCGATCAATGGTACGGGTTTGGATTCCAAAGGTTGGCTTCCATGGGGGGATACGCTCCATGCCGATGTATCCAGGAGATTATTCGATGATGGTACCCATGGCGATGCCTTTGCGAATGATAGGATATATTCCGGGACGTTCATGCTGTACAAGGATTCCTCCGCCTTCGATTCTATCCTCAAAGAGTTTAAATTCGGTATCAAGGGATATGACAACGAAACCGGGAAAGATGTTTCCATCAACCATTTCGTATGGATCGATGATGCCGGCTCGTCCACGGTGGTGGAAGAACCCTTTGGCATACAGTTTCCGACCTATTTATACCGATACAACTATGAACACCCGTATTGGGAGGACCGTGTTGAACGTACATCGGACGTTGCCAATGCATTTGAATTGAAGGACAATTTCCCGAATCCCTTCAATCCTTCAACAACGATAACATTTTCCATCGGATCTTCCTCCCGGAATGGGATGGAAACGAGTGAACCGATGGTAACACTGATCGTCTTCGATCTTCTCGGACGAACGGTCGCAACGCTTGTCAATGAACGACTCACTCGAGGGACATATTCCACAACCTGGAATGCACAGACCTTGCCAAGCGGTACCTATCTCTATCGACTGATCTCCGGCGATCACGCCATCACGAAAAGAATGATGCTGCTCAAATGAGCGCGATGCAACCTTGCGAAGGTTGAAAGATTGATAGCGTTATAACCTTCGCAAGGTTTCATTGCATTGAGTGTCCCATCGCCGATTGTATCTTCCCCGATTTTGTTCGTATCTTACAAGAAAACACATGCCATATCTTCGCTCTCTTCTGCTCACCGCTCTCTGCGCAACTTCCCTCACAGCTCAATCATGGATCAAGATCGATTCCGTGTTCAGTCCGTTCGGTGTGACTGCCGAGAATTTTTCGACACCGGAATACTGCGACTTGGACGGCGACGGCGATCTGGACCTGATCGTCGGCTCCACCGGTAACCGGATCGAATATTTCAAGAACATCGGGAATAAAACTTCCCCCGTGTTCCGTAAGGACACCACGATGTTCTCCTTCATCTATGAGAACGGCTATCAATTCACCAATTCCAATTATCCAGCACTTGCGGACCTGGACAATGACAATGACTACGATCTGATCATCGGCGGATTCACCGGTCTGCATTTGTACTGGAACCTCGGTGATTCCACAACAGTGGACTGGCTGCGTGACTCCACCTTCTTCGACGGTGTGAACAGCCAGATCGGTTCCGATGCCGAACCGGCGTTCGCGGACCTGGACGGCGACGGCGATCTGGACCTTGTCTGCGGTATCGGCGAATCGCTGCTCGGCGGACCGACGCCAGGGATCTTCCTCGCATTCCGCAACGTCGGCAATCCGGCAAGTCCGCTATATGCGGCGGACAACACGCTCATCATCGGCATTCCGGACGTCGGGTTGAACGCTTATCCCGCATTCTATGACCTGGACAATGACGGGGACCAGGACCTCGTGATCGGCCGCGACCTGCAGTCCCTGCTCGTGTATAAGAACACCGGCACTGCCGCTGTTCCGGCATGGACCTCCACGAACGGACTCGTCTCCCCTGTTGAAGTGACCACCTATTGGAAGAATCCTGTCCTCTCCGACCTGGACGGCGACGGTGATCCCGATCTGACCTACGGCACGTCGGACGGCACGATCAAATACTACCGCAATATCGGCACTGCCTCTTCGCCGACCTTTCAGGTATACACTGCTTTCTTCCAGATGATCCGCACGGACGGGAATGCTGCGAATGTGTCCATCGCGGATTTCGATAAGGATAAGGACCTGGATTTCATCAGCGGCGACTGGCTTGGCGGGATCCAATACTTCCGGAACGACGGTGATTCCATCCACCCGAACTTCATCCGGACGACTTCGTCGTTCACATCGCTCGATGCCGGTTCCTATTCCACCCCTGTCTTCGTGGACATCGACAAGGACGGCGACCAGGATATCGTCAGCGGCGAGTTGCTCGGCACGCTCCGGTTGTGGATCAACAACAACGGAACATTCGCAGCAAACACGACCATGTTCGCCGGGATCGATTGCGGATACCGCAGCGCACCGGCATTCACGGACATCGACAATGACGGCGATCTGGATATGCTGCTTGGGTCCGAAGAATCGGCACAGCTGAAATTCTATAAGAACAACGGCGCCAATGTCTTCACACCGAACGATACATTGCTGGCCGGTATCAGCGGTACGTATGTTGCCTATCCGACGTTCATCGATCTGGACAAGGATGGCGATATGGATCTTGCTGTGGGCGGAGGGTTCGGTGATCTGTTCTATTATGAGAATACCGGAACGAAAACAACACCGGTCTGGACCCGAAACGATGCACGCATGTATCCTGTGGAGGTCCGTCAGGGTGCTGCTGCCGGTTTTGCAGATTTCGACGGAGACGGACGTTCCGACATGATCATCGGTCAGTACAACGGGAACTTCTCATTCTATAAGAATGCTGCTCCGGCATCGGTCCGTCATCACGCTGCCGCTGCACCGGGACAGTTCCTTTTGGAGCAGAACTATCCGAACCCGTTCAATCCCTCCACCGCCATCCGCTTCACACTCGGTGCGGACGGTGAAGCATCGCTCACGGTGTATGATCTATTGGGACGTTCTGTCGCAACGCTGGTGAATGGTCATTACAGCGCAGGATCGTACGACATACAATGGAATGCATCCGGTTTGCCGAGCGGTCTCTATCTCTACCGCCTGCAGTCCGGCAGCCAGTCCATCACCAAGCGGATGCTGCTGCTCAAATAAAGTCGCTGTAACCTTGCGAAGGTTGAATGTATGGTGGCGTTACAACCTTCGCAAGGTTTCCCCAACCGATATCGTAGTCCGGTAGGCCGGTATTTATACCGGCAACACTTTACACCAATATCAGTATGCGTTCTTTTTCCATTTGTTGTTTTTGATAGGTTGTCGGCCTGAAGACCGAGCTGCCATTTCTTGAATTTCACTCAATCTTT
Source organism: Bacteroidota bacterium (assembly GCA_030824295.1). Taxonomy (GTDB): domain Bacteria; phylum Bacteroidota; class Ignavibacteria; order UBA10030; family UBA8401; genus UBA8401. The sequence continues at coordinate 614 of JAVBYA010000064.1, read as the reverse complement.
CTTTAGGTTGATGCATTAATCAAAGGCCATCCATGCGATCGCTCCTTGTTCTTGCGCTTTTCGCTCAATCCCTCTTCGCACAGCAGGACATTCTTCGTGAGAAATTCGAGAACGAACTCCGCACGATCGCCGGTTCTGCGGACGCGGTCGTCGGGATCGTCGTCAAAGACCTCCGGACCGGCGAGCAGTTCCGTCTGAACGACAAAGACCTCTTCCCCACCGCCAGTTCCATCAAAGTGTTCATCCTTGCCGAAGTGTACCGCCAGGCAGCTGAAGGGAAATTCTCTCTTTCCGATATCCGTCCTCTCACCCCTGCGCACCGCGTCGGCGGGAGCGGCGTGCTCTCCCTGCTCGGCGAGCGGTCCGTCTCCATGTCCATCCGCGATTACTGCGTGCTGATGATCCAGCAGAGCGACAATACGGCGACGAATCTCCTCATCGAGCTGGTCGGGATGAAGAATGTGAATTCGTTTGCCGCGAAGAACGGCTGTTCCTCCACTCTGCTGCAGCGCGTGATGATGGACGTTGCGGCAGCGAAAGCGGGACGCGAGAACATCAGTTCCCCTGCCGACCTGGCATTGATGTTCGAGCGTCTGCACAACGGCGAGGTCGTT
>JAVBYA010000030.1 GCA_030824295.1 Bacteroidota bacterium | reverse complement strand
CGATAGCAGTCGATGACATCCGGAACATGACCCTCGCGCAGACCGACTCCGGTGCGGTCCTGGTGATCTCCACGGACGACAAACTCATGGGATGGAACACCAATACCGGGAGATCGCTCTGGCAGACCCCGCTCAAATTCCAGCCTGCCAACGGATTCATCCACCGGTTCCTTGCACAGGATTCCGGCAATGTCATCATGACCTATCTCGACCCATCCGCAGACCTGAAACTCTCGCTGATGAGTGTGAATGCGATCACCGGAAAGATCAATTACCGCACGCTCGTCGCCCATGCGGATGAGTCCCTGCCCAAACGTGCACTCCCGCTTCCGGCCGTTGCTTCAGTTCCTCTCTCCGCTGACCCGTTGTTCGGCTATGCGAATGCCGGGTTCGATTATTCCGTCACGGTCACGGACGGCAACGCCGTCTTCCTCATCCGCACGTCGGCAGAGATGATCCTGCCCGGAACGGAGAAACCGGGAGGCGAAGGATTCGTCCGGCTCGACATCCGCAACGGCGAGGTCCTGTCGCGTAACTATATGAACATCGCGGACGGGCTTTCGTTCGACGGCGGACTCGCATCGCTCGCACCGCCGATGACCGTAGGGAATATCATCATCATTCCCGGGAATAAGAAGGTCGTCGCATTGGATGCAACCACCGGCGCGCTCCGCTGGATGCTCATTGAACAGGACCTGTATGATAGTTATGTGTTCGACATGCATATGGTCGATTCCGTGCTCTATCTCCGCACAGGTGCGCACAAGCAGCAGTTCCAGTATGACGTGAAACGGGAGAAGATCTCTGCAGACGATCTCTGGGAAGAGGATGACTATGCACTTCTGGCCGTCGATACCGCGAAAGGGAAAGTGCATTGGAAACGGAAGTTCGAATCCGATCCCGGTCATTCCTTCCTGGCCTATTCACTCTCCCGCTTTGCCAAAGGGAAGACCCAGTTCTATGCGGCGGATGAATCGTATCTGTATGCCATTTCGATGGATACCTCCAAGCATCAAAGACTCGGCTGGACCTTTGAGTTCTCTGACAGCGGCGTTGGTTCATTGGATTACAAACAACTCTATCAGCGTTCGGAATACTGGGATGGCGAAGGGGATGTCGTCGCGGCGCAATCGGGCGATGTCCATCTCGTTACGAAGAGTGCTGTGTACAACGGAGAGAAGTTCACCACCGCATTGATGAAGTTCCTGCAGGTGGAACTGGACCGTGAAGCGGACCGGCTCTACATCTTCGGCGATGACGGTATCGGTTCTGTCAATGCAACCACCGGCCGCGTTGCCTGGGTGCATGAATGGGATTTTAACGTGAAATCGATCAAGCATCGTCCGGTCCATCTGAAAGGACAGCTCTTCTATGCGATGGACGGTAAAGCGGTACTGCTGAACAAAGCGAACGGCAAAGTGACCGTTGAGACGGACGTTGCTGCAGAACAAGGTCTGTTCATCATGCCGGACCACTCGTCTGTGATCATCGTGGATGGCGACGAACTGCACGGCCTGGTCGTCCCGCAGTAAGGACTTCCGACAGCTCGTCCGGACGTCCGACAGGCGTCCCTCGTCTGGACGTCCGAAAGGACGTCACTTGTCCGGCCGTCCGACAGGACGGCCCATGAAGTCCGACAGGACGGCCCATGTAGCCCGACAGGACGGCCCATGTAGCCCGACAGGCGTCCCTGGTCGGGACGTCCGAAAGGACGTCACTTGTCCGGACGTCCGACAGGACGGCCCATGTAAACCGAATCGACGTCCTATATTATCACACTAACAAATAGTTCCCGTATGAGATACGCCGTTGTACTCCTCGCTGCACAGTTCCTCTTCAGCGCTCAAGATCCCCGATCCGATGAATTCACAAAGTTCCAGCAGGAACAGGAGAAGGGAATTGCGCAGGAGGAGGAATCGTTCCGCCGGTATTCCGCCGAAGTGACGAAACAGTTCGAACAATACACCGCGCAGCAGGAGCGGCTGTTCAGGGACTATACCGGGAAGATCGATGCGAAGTGGGGAACGAAGAACCGGAAGATAAGCAGCAAAGAAGAATATGTTTCGTACGATAAGGATTTCTCCTCCCGCCGCTCCGTCGATTTTGAGAAGGGGAGCGCTTCGGTCGAAGTGATCGTGTCGGAGAAAGAGGCGAAGGATCCTGCACTTGTTCAGTCGAAACTGAAGGAACAGCTGACGCAGCTGGCCCTCTCCCGAGGCGGGACCGACCCGCTGGAAGCGGCCAACGCCGTCAAACCGGACCCGAAACCGATCGTCGCCGGTCAATTGGCGACTCCGTCCGGAGCTCCGGTCACGGAACAGAATGCATCCCGCTTTGCGGAAGAGACCATCGCCAAAGCCCAGGTGACCCAGCAGGTCGTAACAGGGAAGGATGGCATCAAGCGCGTTGTTCTCGGCGTGCAATTGCCGCTCGTGCCGAACCACGTAAAGAAACGTGCTTCTGAGTTCCGTCAGAATGTGCAGAGGGAAGCGGACCGGTTCGGCATCGACATCACGCTCGTCTACGCCATCATGCATACCGAAAGCTACTTCAATCCGAAAGCACGGTCGCCCGTTCCGGCGTTCGGACTCATGCAGCTGGTGCCGAAGTCCGGTGCGCGCGATGCATTCTTCTTCGCGCATAAGAAGGATTCCCTCGTCACAGGGGAGTATCTCTATCTGCCGGCCAATAATATCGAACTCGGTACAGCGTATCTCACCAAGCTCATGACCGTGGAATTCCGCGGCGTGAAGGATCCCAAGAGCCGCATCCTTTGTGCCATCGCCGCGTATAATACCGGTCCCGGCAATGTCGCCAAAGCGTTCACCGGAAAACGGAACGTGACGCAGGCGCTTCCAAAGATCAATGCGCTCACGCCCGATCAATTGTTCGCGCATCTCAAACAGCATCTGCCGTACGAAGAGACCCGCTCCTACGTTGTGAAAGTCTCCGAACGCATGGGCCTCTACGAGGAGTGGAGCAAGTGATATCAGTAAGGACGTCCGAAAGAACGTCCTCACTAGCACCAGTAAGGACGTCCGACAGGACGTCCCCTGTAGTCCAACAGGACGTCCGACAGTACGTCCCCAGTAGCACCAGTAAGGACGTCCAAAAGGACGTCCCTTGTAGTCCGACAGGCCGTCCACAACTAAGAACACACTCTATGGAACTCACCCTTCTCGCCCTTGCCATCGCACCCGGATTCGCCATCGCGGTGTATGTGTACGTGCGGGATAAATATGAGAAAGAGCCGCTCTCCCTGCTGCTGAAGACCTTCGCCGCCGGCATCCTCGTTGTTGTGCCGACCGTTCTTTCGGAGCAGTTCCTGTTCGGGACCTTCCCGTTGACCGATTCTACCGCCTCTCTCGCGGTCAGGAACTTCCTCTTTATCGGGTTCACGGAAGAGTTCTGGAAATTCGCCGCACTGTACATCGCCGCGTTCACCCGCCCCGATTTCAATGAACCGTTCGACGGTATCATGTATGCCGTGATGGTCTCCATGGGATTCGCAACGGCAGAGAACATCCTCTACGTGGCGAACGGAGGATTCCATGTTGCCGTTGCCCGGATGTTCACCGCCGTTCCCGCACATGCCTCCTTCGCCGTGCTGATGGGATATTTCGTCGGACTCGCCAAGTTCCGCCATCGCAATGCGCCGTACCTGATCGCCGGACTGGCCATGGCCGTGCTGTTCCACGGTGCATACGACTTCTTCCTGTCGCTGGACAATGCCCTGCTCATCACATTCGGCGCCGTCTCATCGCTGGTCACCGGTATTTTCCTTGCGTTCAGAGCCATGCGCATCCTGAACGAACATTCACCGTTCCGCTATTCCACCATCGTCCACAAAACTCCCGCTGGGGAGGAAACATGACTCGAATCATCCTTTGCCTGCTCATCGCCGCCGTCTCGCTTCCGGCGCAGATCACCACGAAGACAGCCGATGTTTTCGA